>JBDNCR010000080.1:0-7078 GCA_046719555.1 Verrucomicrobiia bacterium
TGGATTTCCTCTGAGCTTCAACAGTGTTGAATCATTGAACATTACGAAAGGACCTGCCTCGATTATCTATGGAGCCGGTCCAGGCGTCGGAGGATCGGTGGATTTAATTACTAAACGACCGTATTTTGACCGTTTTCGGGGGAACGCTTCGGCCACGTTTGATACGGAGAGCAAGCGGAAGTGGAACGTGGATATTGGTGCTCCGATTGTAAAGGATCAATTGGCTTATCGTATGAGTTATACTGGCGAAGAATCGGATGGTTATTATTTGAATCAACTCTTTCGCCAACACTCAGTCTATGGGGCTTTAAGTTGGACACCTAACGATCGCTATACATTGGAAATAAATACTGAGGGTATTGTGGCCGAGTATACCGAGAATGTAGGGATCAATCGGGTCAATCAGGATTTGATTGATAATGGGACTTATTTAACGGGCACTCCGACCCAAACGATCTTGGCAAACTTTTTTTCCGGTGGGTTGGTGCCGCCGTTTCCGGTAGGGGTTCCGGGCAATCCCTATGCCGGGGCGACCAGCATTTTGACTCAGACGAACTTGACCGGCACTGTTGGCCTTGACAGAAGGAGAACTCTATCCTCAATCCCTGGTGACGTCGCGCGAGGGATGTCCTATAATTTTCAGGCAATTCAAACCCTTGTTGTGGATGATGACTTCAGGATTCGAAATAATACCTTTCTTAACTACGAAGATCGGGACAAGAAGCAGTCGTATTACTACGCCCAGGCGATCTTTGATAACATCTCGATCGAAAATCGGACCGAGTTTTTGCTGAATTTTGATATCCCGCAGGCGTTTGATGACGCGGGACCGATTGAGAGCGAGGTCAACACGGGTTTCTCGATGCGGTATACAAATGTGCGGGCGATTTCGAACTTCAATAACGAACCGGCCAGCATTTATGATGTCATGCTGACGGATCCCTCGACTTGGGTGTTTCCGGATGCGGCACAAATTTTCGGAAATGCTTTCCCATACACGGGTCCCTCGGGTCGAACCCTGTTTGGGGTCCCGGCTCGTGATGGGGTGAATAGTGGAGATACAAACTATTCCCAACTCTACAATGGGGCATTGTTTTACCAGAACCGGTTGGTTCTTTCGGAGAAACTGAGCCTATTTTACGGCGGTCGGATGGATTTTTTGTATGCCGAAACAAAAGATCCCTTGGGTCCGGATATACTGAATGGCCTTCCTCGTCGTAGCTCAACGGCGGTGCATTTGTTGCCCAATGTGAACGTCAGCCCGGTCTATAAACTGTTTCCCTGGATGAGCACCTATTTGACTTACAACTATGCGCAGTTCCATGGGACGGGCTTGAACGGGGGCGTTTTCCCGGGCGGACGGTCGGAAGGGAGCTATTTCCACCGGGAGAGCGAGTTGTTGGAAGGTGGTTTCAAGTTCAATCTTCTGGACGACTCGTTATTCATCGGTTTGGCGGCGTTTAATCAGAAGCGGACGATCTCGGCGGGTGCTGCCGGGCAAACTACGGCGGTGGTGGACATCACGGGGTTGGAGGTAGAGGCGAACTATCAGCCGACAAAGAATTTCTTTGTCACGGCGAGCTATTCCTACATCAACTCGGAGTTGAATTCGCCTTTGGGCTTTTATAACTTCCCTGCCCAGCCGGGAATCAATACGGACGGGGCGGGTTTGTTTGCGACGTTTGCGCCGGGGCAGACGTTCCAGCGGCCGGGTGTTCCTGAACATTTGTTTAACTTTTTGGCGAACTACGAGTTCGATTTCGGACTTGGGTTCAACTATGGGGTGCAAGTGATTGGTCCGATTGACACGACGACGAGCGGGACTTTGTTGGCAGGGCCGTTTAATGCGCCGGGGTTTTATCAATCGCCGCGCTTGCCGTGGCAGTATGAGATGAATGCGGCGGTGTATTATAAATGGCGTGGTTGGGAGGGTCGTTTGTCGTTCTTTAATTTCACCGATGAAAAGAACTTCAACGCGGCGAATCCCTTCTATGGAAACGACTTCCTGGTCGCGAACCTTCCCTTCCGTGTGGAAGGAACGGTGAAGTATTCCTGGTAATGGGGCTTGATCTGTCTCCTGCGTTCCAGGGAAGTGGGAGCGCAGGAGCAGATTTTGTGTCGCGATGATTAAAGTGTTTCATCCTTTACCAGGGCCACTGGACGAGGTGGCGGCCAGTTGGTGGCATCCCGTGGCCCGCGCGTCGGAAGTGAGGGAGGGGGAGGTGGTGGCGGCTGAGGTTTTATCGGTTCCGTTGGTTGTTTGGCGTTCGGATGAAGGGTGGGCGGTTTTTGAGGATTTGTGCATTCACCGGGGGGCCAAGTTGTCGCCGGGACGGGTGGAATCGGGACGTTTGGTCTGTCCCTATCATGCCTGGCGTTATGATGGGACGGGGCGATGCGTTCACATTCCGGCTCAGCCGGGGATAAGTCCACCGGCGCGGGCCCGAGCAAACGCCTTTGCCTGCTGCGAGTATGCGGATTTGGTATGGGTCTGTTTGGGGGAGCCGCAAGGCGATCCTCCGCAAGTGGAGGGTCTCGGTTCAGCGCGGTATCGGGTGCAGTGTCAATCTGGGCCTTATCGGATTCGGGCGGCCGCGCCGAGGGTGATCGAGAACTTCATTGATGTCGCGCATTTGGGGATTGTGCATGCCGGGATTCTGGGTCTGCCGGACTATGCGGATGTTCCGGATTACACGGTGGATCGGACGCCAAGCGGGTTGAGATCGAGCCCGATCGAGCTGAACTTTCCGATTCCTGACGCAGAGACGGGGCGGCCGGTGAGCCGGATCCCTTTTGTTTATTCGTTGCCGATGCCGTTTGTGGCGCAGTTGACGGTGGCCAAAGAAGAGATTCCGTACTCGGTATGGATGGCGGTGACGCCGGTTTCGGAGCGTGAGAGCTTGGGCTGGGTTTGGCTTTTAAATACCTCGGACCAGGAGGCGTCGGAGTTGATTCGGAAGGAGGATGAGATTCTGGGCCAAGATATTCCGGTGGTGGAATCGCAGCGACCGGAGTTGTTGCCGGTGGACATGCAGGCGGAGTTGCATCTGCGGAGTGACCGCTTGGCTATTGCCTACCGCCAGTGGGTTAAAGAGTTGGGCCTAACGTTTGGAGTAGGATGAAACGATTGATTTTGGAGGATGGGTTGGTGGTGACGATGGACCGGGAGGAGCGGGTGCTTCGGGGTTGGTCGGTGGTGATTGAGGGGGGGAAGTTCCAACAGATTGCTCCGAAAGGGCGGATTAAGAAGGCCGATGGGGATCGAGTCGAGTCGATGGAAGGGAAGGTCATTCTTCCCGGGTTGATCAACAGTCATGTGCACACGGTGCAACAGTTGGCGCGGGGGCTCGCGGATGATGTCGATATTTTGACATGGCTGCATGGTCGGATTTGGCCTTATGAGAGCAGTTTGAAACCGGAGGAGAGTTACCTGGCGACGCTCTTGTGTGGGGTGGAGCAGATTCGCAACGGGGTGACTTCGATGGCCGATGCCGGGATTCATCATTCGGAGGCAACGGTGCGTGCGGTGGAGGAGTTGGGGCTGCGGGCGTCGCTATGTTATTCGATCATGGATATGGGGGAGGGGTTGCCGTCGGCGTGGCGATGGAGTGTTCAGCGGTGTGTGGAGGAGCAGGAGGCGGCCTACCGGCAGTTTCATGGTGCCGCGGGAGGCAAGGTGGAGTGGTGGCTAGGGCTGAGGACCTTGATGAATAATTCGGACGAACTCGTCCGTGCGACGGTAGCTTTGGCGGACAGGCTGGGAACGAAAGTGCACATGCATGTGGCGGAGGCGTGGCAGGAGAAGGAGATCATCGGAAAGCGGACGGGCACAACGACGGTGCGTCATTTGGACCGGCTAGGCTTGCTGGGGCCCGGGTTGTTGGCGGTGCATTGCGTATATTTGGATGCAGAGGAGATGTCGCTCATGGCGGAGCGAGGGGTGAAGGTATCGCACAACCCGGCGGCGGCATTGCGGGTGATGGGCTTACCTCCGGTGGTGGAATTGCGGGAGGCAGGGGTGACGGTATCGATTGCCACCGATGGGGCTCCGTCGAACTGTCGCAACAGTCTGATTGATGAGATGTTTTTGGCGGCTTTGGTGCAGAAGGGACGTTGTCGGAATCCTGAGGTCATGCCGGCAACCGAGGTTTTGAAGATGGTGACGATTGATGCGGCGCGGTGTCTGGGATGGGAGGATCGGGTGGGGTCGATTGAGGTGGGTAAGGAAGCGGATCTCTGTGTGATTCAACCGGCCACGGTGAATATGGTGCCGAACCATGATCCGATCTCCAATCTGGTGTTCAGCATGAAGACGCGGAATGTGGAAGGAACCATGGTGGGCGGGCGCTGGTTGATGCGGGGAGGCCGGTTGGTGAGGGGAAGTGAGCAGGCTTGGATTGAGGAAGCGGAGCGGTTGGCTCCGATCATTCGGCGGCGAGCGGGAATTCGGCTGCCGGACCGGATGCTCAAGAAAAAGGCAGCGTAAGGAAGGAGAGCGGTTTATGGATCGTGAATTGTTGAAGGCAGGGTTGGAGCCGGGCACGGCGACGAAAGCCGTGGTGGGCGGAAAGATCGTGAATGTTTACTCCGGGGAGATTTATCCGGGGGGCGTGGCGATTTACCGGGATAAGATTTTGGCGGTGGGCGAGATTGATGAGAAGATTGGCCCCCAGACCGAGGTGATTGAAGCGGGTGGGAACTACATTGTGCCGGGGTTCATTGAGGGGCACATTCACCCGGAGAGTTCGAATTTGAGCGTGCCGCGTTTTGCGGAGGCGGTGGTGAAACGGGGAACGACCACGGTCTTTACCGACTTTCATGAAGTGGCGATTGTGGGAGGGTTGGCGGCGGTCGATGCGGTGTTGGATGAGGCGAGGAAGACGGTCGTCCGTTTTTTTTGGATGGTGCCGTCGCATGTGCCGTTTTCGCCAGGGTTAGAGACGAGCGGTGGCCGGTTTGATGCGAGCATTATTGTGCCGGCGTTGGATCGACCGGAGGCGGTTGGGCTGGCGGAGGTGGTGAACACCTATGTGGTGGGGGAGCACCCGGATTTGATGGAGTCGGTGGCGGGGACGTGGGCGAGGCGGAAGAGTTTGTGCGGGCACGGGCCGATGATGAAGGGGCGATTGTGGGATGCGTTTACGTCGATTGGGATTCAGAACGATCATGAGGCGATTGATTTGGAGGATGCGATCATTCGGATTCGGAACGGGGTTCACGCCCATTTGCGGCATAATTTGATTGTGCCGACCTTGCCCGAGTTGGTTCGGGTGTTGACGGAGTTGCGGCTGGATTCGCGTTTGGTGAGTTTGGTGACGGATGATACGAATGCGATTGTGCTGACCCGAGAGGGCCATATTGATTACTTGGCCCGCGAGGCGATGCGGAACGGGGTGGATTTTGTGACGGCGATTCAGATGGTGACGCTGAATGTGGCGCAGTCGTATCATAAGGAGTTGGAGATTGGAGGTTTGGCTCCCGGACGATATGCGGACCTGAACATTATCACTTACGGTCCGAACTTTGAGATTCTGAAGACGATGGCGGGAGGTGAGGTGGTGGTGGAGCGGGGGAATTATGTGGGTCCGCCGGCTCCGGAGGGGCATGCGCCGCTTTTCTTCAATACGTTTCATGTGGCGAAGCCCGAGTTGGTCGGCACGGATTTGGTGATTCATGCGCCGCCGGATGCGACCGGGGCGCGGGTGCATTATATGAAAACGCTCGCGTGGGTTCCGGTGACGGAGGGGGTGGAGACGGATTTGCCGGTGCGGGACGGTTATGTGGCGGCTGCTCCGGAGCGGGATATTCTGCATATTGCGGTGGTGGAACGGCATCACCGGACGGGGAACATTGGGAAAGCCTTTGTGGGGGGATTTGGGATTCGGTCGGGGGCGTATGCGTCGAGCATGGCGCACGACAATCATAATATTGTGGTGATGGGGTCGGATCCAGAGGATATGGCTCTGGCGGTCCAACGGGTGATTGAGTTGGATGGTGGGTTGGTGGTGGCGGAGGGGGGCCGGGTGTTGGGGGAGATTCAGCTCAATCAGTTTGGTTTGTTGAGCGATTTGAGTGGGGAGGAGATGGCGGCGAGGAAGGCGGGTTTGTTGGAGTTGGCGAGGGAGCGAGGCTGCATCGTCTCGGAATTGTTCATGTTTATGGGTTTCATTACGCTGGTGCCGATTCCGGCGTTTAAGATCACGGACAGGGGATATGTCGATTGTTTGAAGTCGGAGTTGAAAGATCCGGTCTTGGAGTGGCTTTGAGGCGGGGATGACCGGTTTTTTTCAACTGCGGGAGCGGGGGACATCGATTCGGACGGAGGTGGTGGCGGGGCTGACGACCTTTGCGGCGATGGCGTATGTCTTGGCGGTGCATCCGACGATTTTGTCAGCCACGGGGATGGATCGGGCGGAGTTGGTGACGGTGACGGCGTTGGCGGCGGGAACGATGTCCATGTTGATGGGGTTGATGAGCAATTACCCGATTGCGGTGGCTCCGCAGATGGGGACGAACGCGTTTTTTGCTTACGGGATTTGTTTGGGGATGGGCATTCCGTGGCAGGGGGCCTTGGGTTTGGTGTTTTACAGCGGATTATTGTTTATTGGGGTGTCGGTGACGGGGTTGCGTCAGAAGGTGATCAATTTGTTTCCGTTGCATTTGAAGGCGGCGATGTCGGTAGGGATTGGGCTGTTTATCATGGGGGTGGGGTTGAAGATGACGGGGTTGTTGGCGGGGCAACCGGCCCCGGTTTTTATTGGGTTGGGGTCGGTGGCGTCGTGGTCGTCGGGGTTGGTGTTTGCGGGTTTGGTGTTGGCGATTGCGTTGATCGTGCGGCGGGTGCCTGGGGCGATTTTGATTTCGATGATTTTGGTGACGGTGGCGGGTCTATTTTTGCCTGGGGCAGAGGGAGAGCCGATCACGCGACGGCCGGAGGCGATTGTGGGGAGTCCGGCAGGGTTGGGGTCGTTGTGGTTGGCGTTGGATTTGGGTTATTTGTGGCGGAACTTTGGCTCGGCGTTTCCGGTGGTGATGACGTTGGTGTTTATTGATTTTTTTAGTTCGGCGGCAGCCATTC
>JBDNCR010000081.1:0-6998 GCA_046719555.1 Verrucomicrobiia bacterium
ACTGGGGGAACGGAACGGTCTTTTGGGTGGGCGGTTTTGGTTTGGGAGACGACATCGGCCTGGGTTTCGGGAAGGTCGAGGGTGACCATTTGGGTGGGGGTGGCGGTGATGAGGTCGCCCAGGAGAAGGGTGTTGCGGAGGCCGAGGGCTTTCCAGGCGATATGTTCGCCCCAGGTTCGGTTGTGGGAGGCCCAGTAGTGGCCGTTTTTGAACATGAAGAAGGATTGGTCGCCGAGGCCTTCGCGGAGGTTGGTCATGAAGATGTCGAGGGCATTGATGGCGTGGGCGAGGGATTTGCCTTGGCGCTGTTCCTCGATATCGAATTTTCCGGGTCCGGGCAGGGTGTAGCCGGGTCCAGCTTCATAGACGAGGGCAGAGGCGGGGCGGCCGCGGTTGCGTCCGATTTCGGCGGCGGTTTGGGCGGCCAGGCGCGAGCGTTCGAAGAGCATGCGCCGGGAGAAGGTGAGGATGTTCATCCAGCTTTCGTCGAGGGAGTCGGCTTTCATGAGGCCGACGGAGTCCCAGCCGCCGGTGTAGTAGGCGATGTCGAAGGCGTCGGCGTTGGGGGCGTGGGCGAGGGCTTTGGCGCCGTAGCCGCCGGGTCCGGTGTTAGCGACCCAGCCATTGACGATGAAGAAGAAGGAGCCGTCCCGGTAGTGGGGGCTGGATTTCATGGTTCGGAAGATGAAGTCGGCGTAGGCGCCATAGAATTCGGGTCGGTTGGAGAAGTGTTGGGGGCCGAAGCTGCCGTTCCAGACTTCGTTGCCGGGTTCGATGAGGATTTGGGAGAAGGTCTCGGTCCAGGGTTGGGTTCGACCGAGGGCGGCTCGTTTGGCTCCATAGGGGGAGTCCGGCGGGCCGGCGAGGTATTCGATGAGGTTGAGGTTTTCTTCCGGGGTGAACATGACGGAGGTGATGATCCAAGGGTTAGCTCCGACTTCGGCGCAGAGTTCGAGTTCCTGGTGGAGGCCGACGGGGACGGTGGTGGCGGCACCGTTGGTTTCGCGGAAGGTGAGGTTGGCGGTGGCGGGGAGGCCGAGGGCATCATCGAGGCGTTTGCCGAAGCCGCGATTTTGCTGGAGGGACCAGAGGCGGAGGGAGCTGGGTTGGAAGCGTTTGAGGGTGTCGATGACGTGAGGGTAGAAGGTGAAGGGGGGAGGGCCGTCTTTTTCAACGATGGTGACGTTGTCGATGAAGAGGGCGCCGGGTTGTTTGGAGCCGATGTCGAAGCGGTAGGGGTTTCGATCGGGAGGCGGTGAGCCGATGAAGTCGAAGGTGAATTCTTGCCATTCGGTGGTGGGTTGGAGGGTTTGGGTGGTGATGTGGGCGACGCGGACTTCGGCGGAGGGTTCGGCCATGCCTTCGTGTTTGAGCCAGAGGCGGACGGTGTAGGTGGCGCCTTCGCGGAGGCGGGGCCAATCGTCTTGTTCTCCAGCGAGGAACCAGTTGCCGAGGCGCGGGGTGTCGGTGAGGCCCTCAGGGATCGTCATTTTAAGGGAGGCGCGGCCGCCGTTGGGTGAGGGATCGGGGACGATGTCGAGAGTAACTCCGGCGTCATGGAAGGTTTTTTCGGTGCCTTGGACGAAGCTGAAGCTGCCGATTTTCCACCAGGGGGCGGTGTCCCAAGGACGGGTGGTTCCCTGGGGAACGTCGAGTCGTTCGTGAGTGAGAAACCACTCGTCTCCGGCCTGGATTGGGGGACCCGGTTCGGTGAATTCGAGGCGGTTGGGTCCGTCTTTTGAGGCTTGGTAGGTTTTGACTTTCCCGCGGCGAAGGAGGGAGACTTGTCCGTTCTCAAAGCGGTAGACCAGGATATCGGCACCGTCGAAGAAGCCGTCGCGGAAGACGTCGTAGTAGCCGAGACGCCAGCCTTCGTTGGCTTCGAGGGAGGTGGCGTCGCCGCCGGAGGCGGTGCCTTTGAGGCGGATGGTCATGGGGTTGATGTTGGGGCCGAGCCACCATTGGTTGTGCCAGGGTTCGGTGTTCCAATGGGACATGGCCGGAGGTTCGATGTTGGCTCCGAAGCGGGACGGCTTTTCGGCGATGATGTCGTTGGCGATGTCAAAAACGGCACGGTCGCCTTTGGGTTGGGGAAGGGTGGTTGCGGTGAGGAGGCTGAAGAAGAGGGCGTGAACGATCATGAGGGAGGTGGATTGTGTGACGGTTGTGTGAAGGGTTTCAAGACGGAAGGTTTGAGATGAGGCCAAAGGCCGGGTAGGTGGTTGCATGGGCGGAGGTTCTGGCTATGGTCCCGGGATGGATGTGCCTTTGACGGTGTTGGAGGCGGCCGCACGCCGCCGTTCGATCAAGACGTTTAAATCGGATCCGATTCCGTCGGATCTTTTGGATAAGGTTTTGGAAGCGGCGCGTCAGGCGCCGAGCAGTTTTAATTTGCAGCTGACGCGGGTGGTGGTGATTCGGAGTGCGGAGCAGAAAGAGGCATTGGCGCAGGTGGCGTGGGGGCAGAAGCAAATTGTTCAGGCGCCGGTGACGTTGGTGTTTGCCTCAGCCTTCCGGGCTTGGGAGGAGACGATGGATGAGATGTTGGAACAGGCGCGGTCGAGCGGGGCGTGGCCGGAGAAGATGGTGGAGTTTGTGCGCGCCAATGCGCCGGGTTTTCAGGCGGCTCTGGGGGATCGGGAGCGAGAATACGGGGTGAAGGATGCGATGATTGCGGCCACGCATGCGGCGTTGGCGGCGGAGTCGTTGGGGTTGGGGACCTGTTTTATGAACGGCTGGGAGGAGGCAGGGGTCAAGCGGGTGATTGGAGTCGGGGAGGATCCGGATGTGGCGATTGCGGTGGTGTTGCCAGTGGGATATCCGGAGTCGGTGCCGCCAAGTCCGGGTCGGTTGCCACGCGAGAAGGTCATTTTCGAGGAGCGTTGGGTGCCGTGAATGGGTCGGGGTTAGAGAGGTTAAAGCTGGGGCGAGGGAGGGGAACCTGGCCGAGAGTTCCGGTTGACTTTTCCCGCAAAAATCCGTAAAAGCCTGGTTATGACTGGGAAAGCTTTTGTGTCTGCGTTGGTGGTCGGCGTGTCTGTCCTGCCGTGGGTGTCGACGGTTACGGCCCAGAATCAGCCGCCTCCACCGCCACGTCCGTGGTCGTCAACTCAGGCTGGGGGAGCAGGGGCTGCGGCGTCGGGTGCGCCGGTGGGTAAGGCGACGGCCGAAGCAAAGGCGCAACCGGGAGCCGTCGGTTTTGTGGTGCCGCAGGTGGCACCGCGCGAGGCGGAGAGTGGATGGAGTTTTGGGGTGTATGGCGGGGCGAACTTGGGTCAGTTTACGGACAATGCGCGGTTTTCGTATCGTTCGTCGGTGCAGCCCGCGGCGGGGATCAAGTTTGGGTATACGTGGCCGTTTGATGCGGTGGCGACCGATCAGTTCCAGGATGAGTTTGGCGGGTTTCGGTTGGGGGGTGGGATTGAGGTGGATTTGGGGTATATGCGGAATGAGTTGAAGGGGACGTTGAATGGGGTTGGTTTTTCGGCCGATGTCGATTCGGCGGTGTTTGTGACCAATTTTTTGTTGAAGGGGCGGAACGGGAAGTTCCAGCCGTATATTGGGCCGGGGATCGGAGCGGCGTTCATGCAGGCGTCGAACTACAATCTTGGAGGCCGGGCGTCGGATGATCAGGTGGTTTTCGTGTTCCAAGGGGTGGCGGGTCTGGATTATTTCTTTACCCCGCAATGGAGCTTGTTTGGGGAGTATCGGTTTTTGGGTTTTCAGGATGTGGAGTTGTATCAGGGGGCGGCGCGTTTGCGGACCGACCGGTTGTATAACAATATTTTGAGCTTGGGGATCCGGCGGACGTTTTGATCAGGCCGGGTTGGTTTTGAGTTTGCGCAGGGCTTCAAGGGCCGCCGCGGTTTCGGCGGCCTTTTTGTTGGGACCGGTGCCTTGGGCGAGGATTTCTCCGGCGGAGCGGACGGCGACGGTGTAGTGGCGAAGGTGGTCGGGGCCGGAGGCGTCGAGGACATCGTAGGTGGGGGAGCCGAGTTGGCGGGATTGAAGGAGTTCTTGGAGGAGTCCTTTGGGGTTGGCTTCGTAGCCTTTGGCGATTTCGGCGGTGCAGGCGTCGGTCAGGAGGGGGAGGAGCCAGGCTTGGGTGGCGGCATAGCCGGCGTCGAGATAGACGGCTCCGACAATGGCTTCGAAGGCGTCGGCGAGGTTGCTTTCGCGCTGGCGACCTCCGTTGCGATCTTCGCCTCGTCCGATGCGGAGGAAGTCGCCGAGGTTAAAACGACGGGCTTGGGTGGCCAGGGCGGCGCGGTTGACCAGAGCGGCGCGGAGTTTGGTCATTTGGCCTTCGGTGAGTTTTTGATCGTGGCGATAGAGGAGTTCGGTGAGGACGAGTTGGAGGACGGCATCGCCGAGGAATTCAAGGCGTTGGTTGTCGAGGCGGGTTTGGCCGGATTCGTGGGCGTGGCTGGGATGGGTCAGGGCGAGGGCGAGGAGAGATGGGTCGGCGAAGGTGTGGCCGAGCTGGCGTTGGAGGAGGTCGAGGGGGGGGGCGGGATTCACGGGTGATAGAAGATTTGGGGAGGGGTGGTTGCGCAGGTGACGCGGGCTGCGGGGAAGTCGGTGGCTCCGGAGAGGATTTTGTCGATCCAGATTTTTTTGTCGGGACCGGTGGCCAGGAACCAGACCTCGCGGGCCAGGTGGATGAGGGGATAGGTGAAGGTGAGGCGGGGCATGCGGACGGCGTCAACGTAGTGCCAGGTGGTGAGGGCTTGGGTTTCGTGGAGACCACTGGTGGAGGGGAAGAGCGAGGCGGTATGACCGTCGTTGCCGATGCCGAGGAGGAGGAGGTCGAACCGAGGCGGGTCGCGAAGGATGTGTTTGAGGCGGCGGGCATAGTCAAGGGCGGCGTCTTCGGGGCGGGGTAGTTCGGTTTTCCAACGCTCGATCTGGACGGGGCGTGGGTAGAAGCTTTGGTAAATCATCCGGTAGTTGCTGCGGGGATCGTCGTGGGGAACCCAGCGTTCATCGCCAATGAAGAGACGGGTGGCTTCCCAGGACCAGGGGCGTTGGGCCAGGGCGCGGTAGAAGGAGGCGGGGGTGGAGCCGCCGGAGAGGGCGACGAAGAATTCGCCGCGGGAGAGGAGGGCCTGGCCGCCCACGCGGTTCCAGTGGTCGAGGAGGGCATCGAGCCAGGAGGGTTGGTCGGGGAAGGCGTGAAGGTCCATGACTGATTAGCTGACTGGAGGGAGAGGAAGGCAAGCGTGAATCGATGAATTCAGGGCTTTTCTCGGGCGGAGGAAAGGTCTAGACCGTGCGGGTTCAGTGAACCCCCAATGGAGAGAAGACGCATGGGCCTGCTTAGCCAACTGGACCTCAGCAAACAGATTGAGAAGAAAGAAGATTACAAGGATCGGCTGAAGGAGCTGCAACTGGAGTTGTTGCATTACCAACGGAAGTTGGTGGAGGCGGGGCGGAGTGTGTTATTTGTTTTTGAAGGGCCGGATGCAGCGGGGAAAGGTGGAGTGATCCGGCGATTGGTGGAGAAGCTCGATCCGAGGACGGTGCGGGTTTATTCGATTGTGAAGCCGACGCCGGAGGAATATCAGCACCATTATTTGTGGCGGTTTTGGAACAAGCTACCGAAGTATGGGGAGATGGCGGTGTTTGACCGGAGTTGGTATGGCCGGGTGTTGGTGGAGCGGGTGGAGTCGTTTGCGACGGCCGAGCAGTGGAAGCGGGGGTATGAGGAGATTAACGGGTTTGAGAAGCTGTTGACTGATGATGGGGCCATCATTTTGAAGTTTTATTTGCATATTTCGAAGGAGGAACAGTTGCGGCGTTTTGAGGCGCGAGCGGCTGATCCTTACAAGCGGTGGAAGATTAATGAGGAGGATTGGCGGAACCGAGAGAAGTGGGATGAACATAATCGGGCGGCAGAGGATATGTTTGCCAAGACCGATACGAAGGCGGCGCCATGGCATTTGATTGAGGCGAACTTTAAGTGGTTTGCGCGAGTGAAAGTGTTGAAGATCATTGCCCGGACCTTTGAGGAGGAGCTGGGACCGCTATGAGTGAGGAGGGGGCAGGGGCGGAGGTGGAGTTGGCGTTATCGGTTTATTTTTACGATACCGATGCCGCGGGGGTGGTTCATAATTTGGCGTATTTGCGGATGGTGGAGGCGGCACGAACGGATTTGGCGGAGAAGTTGGGCTGGAGGATGACCGATATGATCGGCGGTTCGGAAGGGTGTCCGGTGGTGGCGCGCACGGAGATTGATTATGTGCGTCCGGCGCGTTTAGGGGAGCGATTGGTGGTGCGGTCGAGGTTGGAGACGGTGGAGCGGGTGCGGTTTACGGTGCGGACTCGGGTGGAGCGGGCCGAGGATGGGGTGTTGTTTTGCGAGGCTTTGCAGACGCTGGTGACGGTCGATTTGAAGACGGGTCGGCCCCGGCCCTTGCGTGAGGACTGGAGAGCAAGGTGGGGTGGGGGGAAGTGACGCGGAGGAGATTCCCGAAGGACGAGATGGGGAGCGGTTGTGGGTTGCAGGAGTTGGCCGGGGAGGGTAGGGTTGAAGGCCTATGACAACGACGAAGCTTGCGAAGGAGACCAGCGCCGTGGTGGCAGGACTGAAGAATTTGATTGCCGATACGTATGCGTTGATGGGGCAGACTCATTTGGCGCATTGGAATGTGGAGGGACCGGCGTTTTTTCAGCTTCATGAGGCGTTTCAAAAGCAGTATGAGGAGTTGTTTGAAGCGGTGGATGAGATTGCCGAGCATCTGCGGGCGCTCGGTTTTTTGGCCCCAGGCGGTTTAGGGACGTTGGCGAAGTTGTCGCCGATTGAGGAGATGGCGGCGGAACCCGCGCCGGCCAAGGATTATGTGGCGCATTTGATTGGAGGCCATGAGGCGTTGGTGGCCCGGTGTGTGGAGTTGCGGAACGCGGCCGGGGAGTCGGGGGATACGGAGACCGAGGATTTGGCGATTGGTCGGATTCGTTCGCATGAGAAGACGCTTTGGATGCTGAAGAGTTAGATC
>JBDNCR010000082.1:0-6944 GCA_046719555.1 Verrucomicrobiia bacterium
GACCTTCCGGCAACTGAACCGCATCCTCGGGAATCGGCCCTGCTTCCGGGCTGGTTGCCGGCCGTGCCGATCGCGGCACCGCCGACCCGCCTGGCTCACCCGCAGCCGCCGTCTCCCGGGGCAACGCCCTCGGCGCATTCGTGCTGTCGAACATCGGATCCCCCTCCAAGCGGGGCCGAATCGCCTCAATTCGAGCTTTCGCCAACTGCGCCTGCTCCGACTCCGGATTGATCTGAATCACGTCATTGTAATAAATGAACGCCGCCCGGAAATTCCGTTGCCGCTCATAAAACCGGGCAATGTTAAAGCTCCCCTGCACCTGCCGACCGCTCAACTCCCGAATATACTCCCGGGCCTGCTCTTCCTTGTCACTCCGCGGAAACTTCGTCAGATAGTCCTCAAACCCCTCAATCGACTTCCGGGCCGCACTTTGATCATAGTCCGCCTCACTCGATGCCCGATACCAAGCATACCCAATTTGATACTGCGCATTCGGTGCCAGCGGATCATTCGGATACTTGTCCAAAATCATGTTGTAAGCCGCCACCGCATCCGTCCACTTCTTCTGCTTTTCCCGGGCCTGACCCATATTGAAATACGCGTTGGCCGCATAACGACCATACGGGGCATTCTTGATCACCGTCTCATAAATCTTCACCGTCCGGTCCATGGATGGCAGCAGCGGAATCTTCCACAACCGTTGCGGCTCCCCGGACAAGAACAAATTGCCAATCGCAAACTGGCGCTCAATCGCCAGATCGAAAAACTGGCTGTTCGGATGACTCTTGATCACCTTCTGATACGCCTCAAACGCAGGATAAAACTCCGCCATCTTCTCCAGCATGAACCCGATCTTGAACTGCGCCTCCCCAGCCACTGACGATAATGGCCACCGCCTGACCAGGGAGCGGTAAGCCGCCAGCGCATCCTTCCAATTCTCCTTCGCCTCGTAATTCCGCGCCAACTGCAGCTGATCCTTTGCATCGCTGGCCGCCAGCGTTGCGTCGCTCGACTCCATGCTCCACCCCTCGCCAGGCCGCCAAACCAGCGCCGCCGGACTCACCGACACCCAGGTCATCCAGACCAACGCCATCCCTCCCCAAAACTTAACTCCCATCCCCCCTAACCTAGACAGCCGCCCCGCCCGGTCAAGACCTGAGCCACCCCCCCCTTTTTTTCACCGCTCCGCCCCTTCCAAGCCCAATCGTCTTCAGTTGTCCCCCTCCCAACCCAGCTCCGCAATCGCCTCCATAATTCGGTCCCCGAGGCTCTGATAGGCATCCTTCCCCCGTCGTTGCTCCACCGCAAATCGGATGGGCGCCCCATACACCACCCGCAATGGCGTAAACCACCTTGGCCGCCCCCCGCGCGGCCATGCCTTGAACCCCCCGAAAATCCGACACGGCACCACCGGCACCTCCACCTTCGCCACCACCAGACCCACCCCTGGTGCCGCCGGCTGCAACCTTCCGTCCAACGTTCGCGCACCCTCCGGGAACAACGCCACCCGCTCCCCCTGCTTCAACAGCGCAATGATCCGCTTCAACCCGGTCATGTCGGGGCGCTCCTGATCGATCGGCAACGCCTGAATCGACGGCAATAACCAGGCCATCACCGGCGGGTCAAACAACGTCTTCCGAGCCAAAAAATAAAGGTCCTGATCCAGCGCACACCCAATCAAAGGCGGGTCAAAAAAACTCTCATGATTGGCCGCCAGCAAAAAACCTCCTGCCGGAATGTTCTCCAACCCCTGAACCCTTAAATCGTGGAACAGCCGGAAATAAACCCAGCAAAGATTCTTCACAAAGTGATACCAAAGCTTCGCCTTCACACGCTTCAGGATAACGCTACCGGGCTATCCGGCGCCGCGCCCGCCCGTAACCCACGCTCCTGCGAAACCCTCACAATCCGCTCCGCCAACCCCTCCGCATCCATCGCCCCGGAATCCAACGCCATGGCGTCCGCCGCCCGGATCAGCGGAGCCAAACCCCGCGACTGATCCCGTTGATCCCGATCCTGCAACACATCCACCTGCCCCTGACCCGCCCGCCGCTGTTGCCGGACCGCCGGATCAGCATCCAAAAAAAATTTATACAAGGTGTCCGGAAACACCACCGTCCCAATGTCCCGCCCCTCCACCACCAACGGATGATCCGTCCGCACTCTCCGCTGCCGAATCACCAAATGCTCACGCAGCTCCGGAATCGCCGCAATTGGCGACACCGTCCGATTGACCTCAGGAGAACGGAGGTGAGCCGTCGGATCTTCCCCGTCCAACCACAGCCTCACCTGCCCCTCCACCACCCGCGTCTCACTCTGGACCGACCGAATCAACTCCCGCACCGCCGCCCGGCTCGTTGGCTCCACCCCTCGGACCAGCGCCAGCCAGGCAAACGCCCGATACATCGCCCCCGTATCCATATACACAAACCCCAACCGCCGGGCCACCAAACGGGCCACTGTGCTCTTGCCCGAAGCCGCCGGACCGTCAATTGCAATCACCGGATGAAGCATAAACCTTCAACGCACGGTGCGTGGTTTCGTCGGCGGTTTCAACACCTTCCGCAAATGTTCCTCAAACGTCGGATAACTCGTCGCAATGCACCCGCTGTTTACCACCCGAGTCTGCCCCTTGGCAAACAGGCCCAAAATCGCAAAGGCCATCGCAATCCGATGATCCCCAAAACTCTCCACCACCGCCCCGTGCAGCGGCTTGCCCCCCTCCACAATCATCCCATCCGGTCGCTCCTCCACCGGCACCCCGAACTTCCGCAAATTCGTCGCCACGGCCGCAATTCGGTCCGTCTCCTTCACCCGCAACTCCTCCGCATCATGTATCTCCGACACCCCATCAGCCAGCGCAAAGGCAATCGCCAAAATCGGCAGCTCATCGATGATATTCGGTATCTCCTCCCCGCTCACCGACGTCGCCTTCAGTCCCCCCCCTTTCTCCACCATCAACGTGCCATACGGTTCCGGACCCGCAAAATCGACCGACTCATGAATCAACGCGCCCATCCGCAACAACACCCGAATCAACCCCGTCCGCGTCGGATTCAGCCCAACCCGGGGCAGCGTGATCCGCCCCTTGGGAAACGCCGCCGCCGCCACCAACCAAAATGCCGCCGAAGAAAAATCCCCCGGCACATCCAAATCTTCCGCGTGCAGCCCGTTTCCCCCGAAGATCGTCGTCTCCAAACCCGACGTCTGCACCGATCCATGAAAATGTCGCAGCAACCGCTCCGTATGATCCCGCGAAGGCATCGACTCGATCACCGTCGTCTTATCCGTGGCCTGAAGCCCGGCCAACAACACACACGACTTTAACTGGGCACTCGGCACCGGCGTCGCATAGCGAATCCCCTTCAAGGACCCTCCGTGCACCGTCAACGGAGGTCGGAAATCCTTCCCTTCACACTCCACCTCCGCTCCCATCATCTTCAGCGGCTCGACAATTCGCCTCATCGGCCGGCTGGAAAGCTAGGCATCACCATGAAAATGCGTGCTGAACTTCTGTCCCGCCACCAGCCCGGCCAACAAACGCATCGAGGTTCCCGAGTTACCACAATCAATCGATTCGCGGGGAGCCAAGAAACTCCCACCCCGCCCCGTGATCTCCAACGTCGTCTCATCCAACCGCTCCGCCCGCGCCCCTAAAGCCTGCATCGCCCGCAGCGAACACAAACAATCCTCGCTCGGCAGAAAATTCGTCACCCGGGTCGTGCCCGAAGCAAACCCGGCGAACATTGCCGCCCGATGAGAAATGCTCTTATCCCCGGGCACATTGAGAACCGCATCAATTTTCTTAACAGGATGAACCGTCAGATCGGACATAATCGTTGAAGGGGGTCAAACCGGATCGACCGAAGACCGCCGCACATCATTCGCGGCCGCCAGCAGCCCGTGCAACTCCTTTTCATCCCCAGCCTCCAAAGCCGCCCGAGCCCGTGCCGCCCCCACCTCAAACCGGCTCAACGCAGCCAGCACCGCTCCCCGATTCTCCAGCAAAATCTCCGCCCACATCGCCGCCGGCCCTGCCGCCACCCGCGTCGTATCCCGAAATCCCGGCCCATGAAACCCAAGCGCGCCCGGCTCCACCGCATTCACCAGCAACGCTGCAAGCAAATGAGGCAGATGACTAATCTGCGCCACCGCCCGATCGTGCGCCACCGGATCGGCCGTCATGCAACGGCACCCCAACTCCCCCCAAAAACCTTCCGCCCATTCCAACGTATCCCGGGGCGTCAAAGACGTTGGCGTCAGAATCACCCGCGCCCCCTCAAACAAATCGGCCCGGGCCGCCTCCAACCCGGCCCGCTCCCCCCCCGCCATCGGATGGCTCCCGATCCACCGGGCCCGCCCGCTCAAAATCGGACCCAACGCCGCGTCCACCGGCCCCTTCACACTGGCAATATCCGTCACAAACGCCCCCGCCTCCAAAAACGGCACCACGGCCCGCGCCAACCCCGGCATCGCCCCCATCGGCGTGCAAAAAATCACCTCCCCCGCCCCTCGCACCGCCTCCTCCAAATCCACGGTCGCCCGCTCCGCCACGCCTCGCGCCCGCACCTCCTCCGCCGCCTCCAAGCGACGCGCCCAGACCGTCACCCGAGGTCGCGAAGTCAGCCGACCCAACGCCAGCGCCAGGGACCCCCCCAACAAGCCCGGACCCAAAATTGCAATTCGGCGTGGCTCAGACACGTCTTCTCAGGCCGCCGGCAGCACAGCGGGAAACTCTGCCTCAAATCGCGCCATCTCCTCCGGCGTTCCGATCGAAATCCGCACCCACTCGGGCAACCCATAACTCTTCAACGACCGAATGATGATCCCCCGCTGCAACAACGCACGAAACACCCGGTCCGCATCCCGCACATTCACCATGATAAAATTCGCGTGAGACTCCAACTGCCGCAAACCTAACCCCCGCAAAAACCCGGCCAACCTCTCCCGCCCCTCCACCGTCACCCGCCGCGTCCTCTCAATATGCTCCCCATCATCCAGCGCCGCCAACGCCGCCACCTGCGCCAGTAAATTCACATTAAACGGCTGCCGGGTCCGCTGCA
This sequence comes from Verrucomicrobiia bacterium, assembly GCA_046719555.1. Classification (GTDB taxonomy): domain Bacteria; phylum Verrucomicrobiota; class Verrucomicrobiia; order Methylacidiphilales; family CALFVM01; genus CALFVM01. The sequence goes on from JBDNCR010000082.1 coordinate 5,064, forward strand.
GAATCTCCGCCGTCTCCACCGACGCCACCGCATACCCCACCCGTAGCCCCGCCAAACCCTGCGCCTTGGAAAACGTTCGGAACACCGTCAAATTCGGATGCTCACGCAACCAGGCCACCGTCTCCGGCGGATCCTCCAGAAACTCCTGATAGGCCTCATCCACAAACACCGCCACCTCCGGCGGAACCGCCTCTAAAAACGCCTTCAACTCCCCGTTCGGAATTCGGCTCCCCGTTGGATTGTTTGGATTGGCCAAAAACACCAGGCGCGTCTCCGGCCCAATCGCCTCCCGCATCGCCTCCAAATCATGGCCAAACTCACGATCCGGCGTCTCCACAAGCTCCACATCAAATAACTGCGCCATCAATTTATACACCACAAACGCCCACTTCGACGCCACCGCCCGATGCCGACCCGGCTTCGCAAAGGCACTATAGGCAAACTGAATAATCTCGTTCGACCCATTCCCCAAAACAATCTGGGCCCGATCCACCCCCAGCCGCGCCGCCAACGCATTGCGCAAATGAAACGCACCCCCGTCCGGATAGACATGGCATCCCGCCAACGCCTCTCGCATCGCCGCCACCGCCTTCGGCGACGGACCCAACGGATTCTCATTCGACGCCAACTTGATCACCGACTTCGGATCCAAGCCCAGCTCCCTCGCCACATCGTCCACCGGCTTCCCCGGCTCATACGGCACCAAAGCCCTCAAGTTCGCGTTGGCTACCTCCCACATCGACATAAGCCCTCGAAAATGCCCGAGCCCCGAACCTTTGTCCACGGCTTTCCTTAACCCCGGCTCGCGACTCCACCCTTGTCCCGCGCCCACCTCTTCCCCCTTGGTTTGTCCTCCCCCCTCCGCTAACTTCCTCCCGCCATGACCATCTCATCTCACCTCCCCGCTGCCCTCCTCGCCACCCTCCTCCTCACCCTCCTCTTCCCCGCCGCCCAAGCCTCTGAGACCGAACTCAAGGCACTCCGCAGCCGACTCGCCGCCCTTGAAGCCGAACATCGCGCCCTCCAAAAACGCGAAGCCGAACTGCTCGAAGAAGTCGAACGCCTCCGCGCCACCACCCTCGCCGATTCCCCCCCCGTCTCCACCCCACCCTCACGCCTCTGGGAAAGCAACCTCGCCTTTGGTGCCTCCTACAACTCGGGCAACACCGAAAGTTCCCTCGTCACCATGACCTTCGCCGCCACCCGCAAACGCCAGGACGACCAACTCGCCCTCAAACTTGACGGCCAATACGGCCAAACCCAAAGCGTTCGCAGTGCCGAACGGATTCTCGGCTCCGCACAATACGACCGCGACTTCACCCCCGACGCCTATTGGTTGGCCCGCGTCACCGCAGAACACGACGCCGTCAAAGATCTCGATTACCGCTTCACCGCCGGCCCCGGGATCGGCTACCGCATGATCAATCGCGACCACCTCCTCCTCGCCTGGGAAACCGGTCCCGGATTTCAATTCGAATCCGTGGCAGGCAACGACGCCTTCTTTCCCCAATGGCGTGGAGCCCAAAAATTCGAATGGCAAATCAACCGCCGATTCAAAGTCTTTGAATCGGCCGAACTCCTCCTCAACCCCCTCGACTTCAACGAACGCAACGCCATCGTCTCCCTCGGCCTCGAATCCTCCCTCACCGAACGCCTCGCCCTCCGCCTCGTCGCCCAGGACCGTTACCAATTCAACGTTCCCGCAGACCGCAAGCGTCACGACTTCTCCCTCACCACCAGCGTGGTCTGGAACTTTTGACCAGCCCGCCCTGTATCCTGCCACCCTTAACCGCGACCAAGCTCACCCTGAACACTGGTCATCGGCGCCGCCCTCAACCGTCCAGCTCCCGCGGCACCCGAATTCGCGCCACCAAATCCTGA
>JBDNCR010000083.1:0-6935 GCA_046719555.1 Verrucomicrobiia bacterium
ATGCTCAGTCAACTCGCCCGCATGGATGACGCCGTGGCCAATTCGGCTAAATCATCGTCCCCAAGCCGCTGGGAAGAAGAATGGAAGGAAGGTGGAGCCGTTGGGTTAGCGCATCTTCAACGCGGTCAAATTCAAAGACAAGGTTCCGTCCCGGAGTCATTCGCAATCGAGCCCTTCAACAAATGGGCAAAGGCTGCGGTCATTCAGGACCTCGCTTTTGGGCCCATCACTCTGGAGAAGGATTCGGCTTCATCGAAAGACCCGCCTCCTACAAATCGAGTGCTCGCTGTTCATCGACGCACTCGACCTTGGGACGAGTGGCTTGCCTTCTTCCTTCCCGCCAAGGCCCCGCTCGACCCCGAATCCACCTCGTCATTGGATTCGACGGATTGCATGGAAATCTGGTGCCACCCAAATGGTCTCACGGCATCGATTTCTTGGGAACAGCAGTTGCGTTTGCGTTTGTGCATCCAGTCCTTCCAAGAGGGCGACGCGCTCAAGGACTCGACGTTGTCAACCTTACCCGCCTCGTCCCCTTCCCAGACTGATACCGTTCTTTTACCCAAGGTCGATGAGGCTCTCTTTATTCTTAATCCAGAAGGTGTTTTCCTCGACTGTCATCCAGCGCCCGACTTCCCGTTAATGTTTCCCAAGGAAAAGATCATCGGGAAATCGTTTCGGGAGCTTTTACCCCACAACCTTTCCGCGTTACTCGACCAAGCGTTGATTACCCTTCGAGAAGGCCGTGAACCTGCTCCTTTCATCTACCACTTGAAGCAGCCATCAGGTCTCCGCCTCTATTCCGCCCGGGTCCTTCACCTCCGGCCTAATGAAGTTCTTTTTCTTGTCCGCCATCTTCCTGGATTTTCCGAGCTGTTTGGGGAGCTTCAGCTCGAATGGCGCGCCTTGAATCAGATTAATGAAGGTGTGGTCATCGCCAAGGCCACCGACGATTACCCCATTGTTTTCGTCAATTCCGCCTTTGCCTCCACCACGGGATATACCCCAGCTGAGGTCTTGGGACATAATCTTCGCTTCCTGCAAGCTAGCGATAATCAGCCCGAAGTTCGCGCGGCCATTCGTTTGGCGCTTCAGCAGGGGCAGTCTCTCAGCGTCATTTTGAGGAACTATCATAAGAATGGCAGTTTATACTTGGTGGATTTTAATCTCTCTCCCGTCCGCGATGCGGAAGGCCATCTTACTCATTTCGTGGCGGTCGAGCGGGATGTGACCGAACTCACTCAAGCTCGGGAGACGATTTCTTGGCAGGCCCGCCTTTTCCAATCCGTGATGGATCATCAACAGGAGGTCCTCTGTCGTCTCTCGAGCAACCAGAGCCTGACCTTTGTGAATCGCGCCTTCTGCCGCACGCTCAGCAGCTCCGAGCAGAACCTAATCGGAACCTTCTTCTTGGACTACCTTCCCGCCGACCAGCGCTCTCTTTTTCAGGAGCATCTCCGTCATTTAATCGAAACGGGTTCACCTCAACGCACTGAGCATGCTTTGGTCCGTCGGGATGGTTCCCTGGTTTGGTTTGACTGGATCGACGCGCCTGTTTTTGACTCCAGCGGATCCCTTCGTGAGATTCAGAAGGTGGGCCGCGATATTACAGAACTTCGCCAAATAATCGGTGAACTTAAGCGGAGTAACGAACGCTTTAACCTGTTATGCAGCAGATTTCCTGAATTGATTTTCGAAATGGTTCTGGATGAAAACGAAAGGCTCTCTTTTCGTTTCCTTTCAGATTCAGTTGAAAAGGTTTGGGGCGTTCCGGGGCGTTCGCTCCTTGATGATGGAATGCTTTTTCTTTCGTTACTTGAGGAAGATTCCCGTCGGGAATTCCTTCAGCTACTGCGACGATCATTCCGACAGGTTATCCCCTTCGTTTTTGAAGGTCGCATTTTTTCCGGGTCAACCCCGCGATGGATCCGAATTTCGGCCTCCCCGTGTCTCGGCGATTCAGAAAGTGCTTGGATTGGGGTCTCCGCGGATATTACCCAGAAGAAAGAGACCGAAAGGGAGACCATCCTTTCGGCCAAACGAGAGGTCATTGAGCAAATGGCCGGGGGAATTGCTCACGACCTCAATAACTATTTGGCGGCAACCTTGGGCGCTGCCCAAATTCTGGAACAAAGGCTCGCAGACCGAGACGATCTCTCCCCGCTCACCAAAGTCTTGATCGAACAGATTCAAGCGTCTGCCTCGGTGTCGCGACAGCTTCTCGCTTTTACCAAAGACCAACCGGTGCAGCAGGTTCCCATTGATGTCCAAGGACTTCTCCAAAGGTCTGCCAGATTCGCGTTGCGCGGTTCATCTGTTCGGGCCGAAATTGAGGCCAATTCCACTGAACTCTTAGCCATTGGCGACCCGGGTCTTTTACAGCAGGTTCTCTTTAACCTTTTACTCAACGCTCGCGAGGCCCTTGAGGGAAAAGGAAGGATTCGGCTACGGGCCGAGGCCGACGCCCCCGGAGCAGGAAGTTTCATCCGTATCCACATAATTGATTCTGGACCAGGGATTCCTGAGGAATGCGCCGAAAAAATTTTTGAGCCCTACTTTACCCAAAAGGAGAAGGGGACCGGCCTTGGTTTATACGTGGTGCAAGTCCTGATGAACAAAATGAAGGGCTCCATCCAACTGCTCAATCCGGGCAAACCCGGTGCCCATTTCCTCCTTACCCTCCCCGCGGTTAGGAGTGTCGAAAAATTGGAGGTTGCCGAGCCTCGTCCAGATCCGCCCGGCTCATCCTTGCCCCTTAAACCCGAATGCAGCGAGCCTTACCTCGTGATTCTCCTCGAGGATGAACCCGCGCTTGCCCTGGTCATCGAGGAGTTCATCACCAGTCAAAACGCAAGAATTCGGGTTTTCTCCAAAGGAGAAGACCTCCTTCCCTTTGCCCGCTCATTGGATCCAACGGGTCGTCTGCTTTTTCTGCTGGACGTGACCATACCCGACGCCCTCGGAGGATTGGAAATCGCCGGCGAACTCCGGAATCTTCACCCAAGCGCCCGCATTATTCTCAGCAGCGGCTACGCCGACCGATGGAGTGAATGGCAAAGTCAGATGGAACCCTTGCGGGTCGAGTTCCTTTCAAAACCGTATAACCTTTCGGAGCTTGAGAGAATCCTTCAAAGCTGACATCCATCCTACGCCTTCAACCCGATGACATCCCGGGCACGAAAGACGATCAATTTTCACAAGAGCTCACAGAAACGGTGAGATCGGCCGCAGCGATACCGATAATCGTAAAGCTCCCCAAAAAAATCTGCGGGTGGAGGGAATCGAACCCTCGTCTCAAGCTTGGGAAGCTCACATTCTACCATTGAACCACACCCGCTTCCGAGCCCCTAAACTTGAAGCGAAGCCGCCAGAGTGTCGAGCCGGATTTTTCTCCCAACCGTCCCCCGGAAACGTCAGCCCGGCGACCGCCAGGCACGATCCTCCGGCCAGGCCTTTTTCCTTCGTGCGCTCCGCCTCGCTTCCGGGTTAATTCCCTAACTTCCAATGAAATCACGCCCTGTTCCTCCCCGCTGGGTCCATGCCCTCTGGCTGCTGGCTCTGGGTGGCGCGCTCGGAGGCGTTTGGTTCGTCCTCGACCGACCCCCGGAAGCGGAGACCGAACCGGTGATGGTCGGCTGGCGAGACTTTTTCCATGACCATCTCCGGCCCGCTCTGCCCGTGACCGATGGGTTCGACCTCCCGCTCCGCCCCCCCTCGGGAGAAGGGGCCCGGCGGGCCAGCGATTTCCGACAGGGCAACCTCCTCGGAGAATGGTGGGAGACCACCCGGGGCACGGGGACAGGCGCCGAGCCGGTCCTCTCCGCCGCGCACGGCTGGGTTACCTTGGCTGAGGATTTTGGACGGCCCTGGGGCAACGTGGTCATCGTGGCCCATCGACTTCCTGATTCGGACCCGGCGGGTTCGGTCGAGATTCTTTATGCCAACCTTTCCTCTCTGGCGGTCCAACGGGGCCACTTCGTCCGGCGCGGACAATTACTCGGGGCCATCGACCAGGATCCTCGAGGTCGGGCACGCCTCTATCTCGAAGTCCGGGACGAAATTGGCATGGGTCTCGGCCCGACGGAAAGCGACGACCCCCTGGGCTGGTTGGAACCCTCCCTCTTTTTTTCCCAACGCCCGGCGGCCGAACCTGCCCTTCCACTTCCCCCGGACCATTGACCCCGTCCCCCGCCTCTGGCATCATCCCTTTATGAGCGAAGCGACTCTTGAAAGCCGGCTCGCCGCTGCCGCCCGCATCAAAGAGAACCCTCGGCTGTTCAAAGTCTGCGAAAGCTGCGGCTCGATCGTCGCCAAGAAAGCCGTGAGCTGTCCCAACTGCAACGCTTATCGTTTCGATGACGATCCCGCCCACGTCTGTGAGCAGGCCGATCTGCTCGCCTCCCGGGCCCCGCTCTCCATCGAAAGCAAAGATTATCTCTAAGCGTTCCGCAAACCGGCTCCACGACCTCACCGCCACCCTTCGGGCCGCCGCCGGAGACCCGATCAGGTCTTCATCTTCGGCTCGGACGCAATCACGTGGACGTCCCGCTGCGGGAAAGGGATGGTGATCCCCTCTTCATCAAAGCGTTGTTTGATTCGGAGGTTGAGATCGAGCATGACCTCCAGATAATCCGCCCGTTTCACCCAGGGACGAATCCAAATGTTGATGCTGCTTTCCGCAAACCGGGCCACCCCGATAATTGGAGCGGGATCCGGAAGAATGCGGGGGTCACTTCCGATGATCCCGCGCAGAACCCCAAGAACGTGTTCGAGATTGTCGTCATAGCTGACCCCAATCTCCAGATCGATACGGCGGGTGTCCTTGGCCGTTAAATTAATCAGCTTATTGGAAGCAATGACCGAGTTCGGCAGGACCATCCCCCGGTTATCCGGCGTGCGAAAGTGAGTGTAGAAGATCTCAATCGATTCCACGATCCCAATCTCCCCATTGAGATCGACCACATCACCCACTTTGAAGGGGCGGAAGATCGAGAGAATCACCCCGGAAGCAAAGTTGGACAGCGAGTTTTGGAGGGAAAGGGCCACCGCCAAACCCGCCGCCCCGAGGACTGCAAGCATCGACGCCGTCGGAACGCCCAGGTGAGTCAGGGCCGCCACCAACACCACTGCCACGGCCGCCAAGGCGAGAAAACTCCCCAGAAAACTGACCAAAGTCGGTTCCACCCCAGCACGCTTCATTGCCGCAATCAGCAGCCGGACCAACTGCCGACCGGCAAACCAACCAAGGCCAAAGATCACCACGGCTCCGAGAAGTCGTGGCCAGGACTCGGAAACCCAAGCTTGGAAGGATTCGAGCATTGGCCTAGCTAACCGCCGGGCTCGATTCTTTCAATCGGGAAGATGCGGCAGCGACGGCCCGAGCCTTGACCTCCCCCACCGGTCCGCTGCCATCGACCTCAACCCAGAGCGGGCTGTTTCGGAAATAAGCGAGAAGCGGCCCCTCAGTTTCATGGAACATCGCCAAACGCTTGCGGATGGTTTCCGGGCGATCGTCCGGGCGACGATACAGCTCCCCACCACACCAGTCGCAGATGCCGATCGTTCGAGGCGGCTGGAATTGCTCATGACAGGTCTCTCCGCAAACCCGGCACGTCAGACGTCCCGAGAGTCGGCGGACAATCTCCTCGTCGCCGAGCGCCAGGTGAACGACCGCTTTGAGCTTCAGACCATTGCCTTCCAGCAGTTCCCCAAGCCGTTCCGCTTGAGCGCGGGTCCGCGGATAGCCGTCGAGAACCATGCCCAATCCCCGAGGACGCTCCCGCAAAATCCGAGCCATGAGCTCCGTGGCCACGTCATCCGGAGCAAAACGCCCCTCATCGATCGCCGCTTTTGCCCGCTGCCCCAGATCCGAACCTTCGGCCATTTCCCGACGAAACCGATCCCCGGTGGACACATGATCCAGACCCAGCGCCTCCGCCACCGCACGGCCGTGCGTCCCTTTGCCTGAGCCGGGTCCGCCGAGAAGCACCACCACAGGTCCACCGTCCACGGGGAAACACTCGCCGGATGGAGCCCGTTGCCAACCCTTTTCGGCTGTCTCCTGGAACAGAGATTTCGTCCAGTCAGCCACCTGCTCCACGCCGGGCCCCGCACCATCCACCCCGAATTCAGGGCCGCTCCGGAAGATTCGCCAGTCCCAGCTTCACCCCCGCCCCTTTAACCGCATCCAAAACACCCACCAATTTTTGATACGGCAGGTTGGCGTCGGCCCTCAGAGAAACGGTGGTATTCGGATCCGCTTCCCGAAGCCGAATGAGCTCCGCCTCAAGCTGTGCGACCGTTACCTCACGCCTTTCCAGAAATACCCGGCCGGAAGCATCCACCGAGACCGGCTTGATCGATCGGGGATCCAACTCCGGAGCCGCCTCCGGCCGGGCCGTCGGCAGATTGATCGTCATCTGTTGCTCCAACACCGGCGTGGCAATCATGAAGATGATCAGAAGGACAAACACCAGATCGAGCAGCGGGGTGATGTTCAACTCCCCCAAAGTCGAGGTTCGATACCGTTCGGAAATTCGTTTCACCGCAAATCGGTCCTCAGATAGCGATGCTCAAAATCGGCCGCAGCTTCCGCCGCAAAATTCTCCATCTCGACCGTCATCTGTTTGACCGTGGTGATCAAAAAGTTGTAGCCAAACATGGCAGGGATCGCCACCAGAAGCGCCGTCACCGTGGTGATCAACGCTCCGGAGACCCCGGGCGCTAAGGCGGCCATGCTCGCCTGGCCCGCCTGGGCCACTCCACTGAACGCATCCATCACGCCCCAAACCGTCCCCAGAAGCCCGAGGAACGGCGCCCCACTCACCGCCGTGGCCAACAGCACCAGTTGCGCCTCCAGCCGCAGCATCTCCTCCCCCACGGCTCGTTCCATCGCTGACCGGACCGAAGCCATCTCGATCGGTCCAATCCGCGAG
>JBDNCR010000084.1:0-6911 GCA_046719555.1 Verrucomicrobiia bacterium
ACTGGCCCGGCAGAGTTTTAAGCGAGCGGAGGCGTTGTTGGAAGATCGGACGGTGTCGAAGGAGGAGTATGACCGGGCGCTGGCGCAGTTGAGGGCGGAGGAGGCGATCCTGGCGTTGGAGCGAGAGCGCCTGGCGGATATGATGATTCAGGCACCCTTTGCCGGGGTGTTGTCGCGGCGGCGGGTGAGTGCGGGGCAGTATTTGAACGTGGGGACGCCGATGGTGACGCTGTTGGCGGTGGACCGGTTAAAGATTGCCTTTTCCATTCCGGAACGATTTGCGGGCCGGTTGGCGGAAGGTCAAGCGGTGGAGTTGATGGTGTCGCCTCATCCGGATCGGGTGTTTCGGGGGACGATTTCGTTTGTTGATCCGAGGGTGGATCCGGGGACGAGGACGGTGGGTGCGGTGGCGGTCGTGGACAATCGGAGGGGTGAGTTGAAGCCGGGGCTTTTTGCGACGGTGCGGGTGGTGATGGGGGAACGGGTGGGAGCGTTGACGATTCCGGAGGAGGCGGTGTTTTTGGTGGGGGATGAATCGACGGTGTTTGTGGAGGTGGATGGGAAAGCGGAGTCGAGGACGATTCGGGAGGGTTTGCGTTTGGATGGACGGGTGGAGGTGGTGGAGGGGCTGGGCCCTGAGGATCGGGTGGTGCTGGGGGACAGTCGAAAGCTGGGGGAAGGTCGAAGGTTGCAAGTGCGGCGTGAGCTTCTGGGGGCGGAGGTGGCGCCGACGGTTTCGGGGGCCGGGCCGGTGACCAGGCGATGAGTTTGCCGCAGGTTTGTTTGCGGCGTCCGGTGTTTGCCGTGATGGTGAACCTGGCGCTGGTGGTGTTTGGGGTGGTGAGCTACACGAGGCTTCCGGTGCGGGAGTTGCCGGACATTGATCCGCCGGTGGTTTCGGTGACGACGATCTACGCGGGGGCGAACGCGGAGGTGATTGAAACGGAGGTTACCGAACCGTTGGAGCAGGAGATTAACAACATTGCGGGGATCAAAGCGATCAGCTCGGAATCACGCCAGGACGTGAGCGTGATCACGGTGGAGTTTCAGTTGTCGGTGGATGTGGATGTGGGAGCCCAGGACGTGCGGGATCGGGTGTCGCGAGTGCGGGGGCGGCTGCCCTTGGATGCGGAGGAGCCGATTGTCGCCAAGCAGGATGCGGACTCGGAGGAGATTTTGTGGATTGCCCTGTTTAGTGACCGGTTTAGCACGTTGGAGCTTTCGGAGATCGGTGAGCGGCAGTTTAAGGATCGGCTGCAGACGATTGAGGGGCTGGGAGGGATTAACCTGGGTGGAGAGAAGCGGAAGGCGATCCGGATTCGTTTGGATGCGGAGAAGATGGCTGCCCGAGGGGTGACGGCCGGGGATTTGCGGGCTTTGCTGCGGGCCCAGAATGTGGAATTGCCGTCGGGGTTGATTGAGAACCGGAATCGGGAGTTTACCATTTTGACCCGGGGACAGTTGAGTCGGCCTGAGGAGTTTGGGGATTTGGTGATCCGGGCTGACGGGGGGGCACCGGTGCGGGTGCGGGACCTTGCGTCGATTGAGCTGGGGGTTGAGGATGAGCGGACGGTGGCGCGCTACAATGGACGGCCGGCGGTGGGTTTGGGGATTGTGAAGCAGTCCAATGCCAACACGGTGGAGGTGGCGGATCGGGTGCGGGCGGAAGTGGAGCGAATCCGGCCATCGTTACCTCCCGGAGTGGAGGTGGAGATTGCTTATGATTCATCGACTTACATTCGTCAGGCGGTGTCGGAGGTGAAGGAGACGTTGTTCATCGCCTTCGGCCTGGTGGTGCTGATCATTTTTATTTTTTTGCGGAATCTCCGGGCGACGTTGATTCCGGCGGCGGCGATTCCGGTGTCGGTGATTGGGACGTTCACGGTGCTGTATGCCATGGGGTTCAGCGTGAATATTTTGACGTTGCTGGCGTTGGTTTTGGTGATTGGGGTGGTGGTGGATGATGCGATTGTGGTTTTGGAGAATATTTACCGGCACATGGAGGAGGGGTTGGCGCCGATGGAGGCCGCACGGAAGGGGATGGGGGAGATCACGCTTGCGGTGGTGGCGACGACCGTGTCGTTGATTGCGGTGTTTGTGCCTTTGGCGTTTCAGGGGGGGACAACCGGGATTTTGTTCCGGGAGTTTGCGGTGGCGGTCGCTGGGGCGGTGGCGATTTCGTCGTTTGTGGCCCTGACCTTGTCGCCGGTGATGTGTTCCCGGCTTTTACGAGTGGATGCGGGAGGGCACGGGGTGTTGTATCGGATGTTGGAGGCCGGATTTGAGGGGTTGGCGAAGCGGTATAGCCGGGCGTTGGAATGGCTTTTGGCGCGGCGGGGTATTCCGGTGGGGATTGGCTTGGCGGCATTTTTGTTGTCGCTCCTGGCCTTTGGAAAGCTGGAACGGGAATTTCTCCCGGAGGAGGATAAGGGTTACATCATTGGATTGTTGTTTGCGCCGGAGGGGAGCACCGCAGAGTTCACCGATCGGTATTTGCGGGAGATGGAGGAGATTGTGACCGAGTTCCCGGAGACGGAAGGGTATTTTTCTGCCGTGGCCTTGGCGCGGGGCGCTCCCGGGCAGTCGAATTTCGGGATTTTGTTTGTGCGGATGAAGCCCGAGCGAGAGCGGTCGGTGCAGCAGATGATCCGGCCGGGGGCACCGGGGAGTGTGTTTACCCGATTTATCGAGCTGCCGGGGGTGATTGCCTTGGCGTTTGCGCCGAAGATCACCAGTTTTGGAGAGCGTTTTCAGTTGGTATTGCAGAGTCAGGATTTGCGGCGGCTGGATGAGGTGGCGCGGGAGGTGCAGCAGGCGTTGAATGAGGCGGGGGTGCTCGGGCAGGCGCGGATCGACTTTAATTTTGAGAGGCCACAGTTGGACATCCGGATCAATCGGGAGAAGGCTTCGGCTTTGGGGATTACGGTGCGGGAGATTGCGGAGACGCTTCAGATGATGTTGGGTGGGTTGGAGATCTCCGAGTTCCGGGATGGGGGTAAGCAGTATAAGGTGATGGCCCAGTTACAGCGGGAGAATCGGCTCACTCCCGAGGCGTTGTCCCGGTTGCATGTTCGAACGGGGAGTGGTGAGGCGGTGCCGCTGACCAATTTGGTCGAGGTTCAGGCAGGGGGTGCGGTGAACGCGATTTACCATTACAACCGGTTCCGTTCGGCGACGATTAGTGGCGATCCGGTGGGGATGGAGTTGGGGAAGGCGATGGCGGTGGCGGAAAGGATTTTGGAAGAGAAGCTTCCGGCGGATGTGAGTTATGATTGGAAAGGGGAGTCTCGGGAGTTGCGGGACAGCACGGCGGAGGCGGTGCTGATATTGGTGCTGGCGTTGGTGATTGTTTACATGGTGCTGGCGTCGCTTTTTGAGAGTCTGATTCATCCGTTGACGGTGATGTTGGCGTTGCCGCTGGCGTGTCTGGGGGCCTTTGGTCTGCTGTGGGCGCTGAATCTGGTGCACGGGATTGCCCTGATCAAGGCGTACGCGCCGCTGGATGAGTTGCCGGGGTTCCTCCGCTGGTTGACTCAGACGCTGCCGGAGATTCCGTCGATGAATTTGAATTTGTACAGTTTGATTGGGATGGTTTTGTTGATGGGGTTGGTCACCAAGAATTCGATTCTGCTGGTGGAGTTCGCCAATCAACGGCGGGCGGCGGGCCGGGATGCGGTGCAGGCCATGGTGGAGGCGGGGCGGTTGAGGTTGCGTCCGATTTTGATGACGGCGCTGTCGACGGTGATTGGGTTGATGCCGATTGCGCTGGCGTTAGGAGCCGGTGCAGAAAGTCGGCGGCCGCTCGGGGTGGCGGTGATCGGGGGGATGGCGACGTCGACGTTTCTAACGTTGTTTGTGGTTCCAGCGGTGTACACTTTGTTGGATGGTTGGACTCGGCGACGGGAAAGGTCCTGAGTGGGTGGGAGGGGTGGAGGTTGATTTTTTGGGGCGGGTTGGATAACCTTTTGGGCTTATGTCTCGGGGGGTCTCTTCTCAGGTGGTGATTGAGCCGTTGCCGAACGCGCCTCGATTGTCGAAGACCAAGGCGCGGTTTCTCACGCCGCAGACGCAGGTGATCATGCGGGAGTTGGAGAAGCGGGCGGGGTTTCCGGTGTTGGCGTATTGGACCTCGTTTGGCGGATCGATTTGTCAGAATGATGTGATGGCGATGTCGAAGCTGTTGGAGGAGCGGCCGAGGTCAAAGACGATTGGTCTTTTTTTGAAGTCGGACGGTGGAAATCCGGAGGCAGCGTTGCGGTTGGCGCATTTGCTGCGGAATTTTTTTTCGCGGGTGGTGTTGTTTGCGCCATTTGAGTGTGCGTCAGCAGCCACGATGATGGCGCTGAGTTGCAATGAGATTCACATGGGACCGACGTCGTATTTAACGGCGGTGGACAGTTCGTTGAAGCATGAGTTATCGCCGGTGGATTCGCGAAACGGATTGGTGTCGGTCAGTCAGGATGAGGTGTCGCGAATTTTGCGGTTATGGGGTGAACAGAAGGCCGGAGGCAACCCGTATCCTGAGGTTTATAAATATTTGCATCCCTTGGTGATTGGGGCGTTGGACCGGTCGAGTTCACTGTCGATTCGGATTTGCGAGGAGTTGCTGAGCTATCATATGAAGAATAAGGCGGCGGCGGCGAAGATCAGCCGGGCCTTGAACAGTTCCTATCCGAGTCATTCGTATCCGATTACGGATATTGAGGCGCGGCGTTTGGGGTTGCCGGTGCGGAGGTTGGACCCGGAGATTGGGGCGTTGTTGCGACGGTTGAATTCTCTCTATGCGACAATGGCGCGGGAGGTTCGCTCAGATAAGGATAGCGAGAATTATCACGCGGAGGAGGTCTGTAATCTGCTGGAGCGGGACGGGCGCCAGATTGTTTATCACGTGGATAAGATGTGGCACTATCGACGGGAGGAGCGGCGTTGGATTTCGATCAATGATTTGTCGACCTGGCGCTCGGTGGAGCCGGAGGGGAAGGGCTGGGTGGCCAAGCCGTTCTTCATTGTTTGAAGGTTGGATTTACATCCGCGGGGGACGTTGGACGCCGCGCCCGGAATCCGGGGAACGGACCGGTTCGGCGGCAGCGGCTGGGGCGCGAGGGGCGATGGGCCGATCGGTGCGACGGAGGAGAGGGGATTCCCCTTCCATGAAGGTGGCGGAGTCCCGACCGATGGCGCTGCGTTGGAGGATGTCGCGGTTGTAGAGTTGTTCTTCTTCCTCGGTGGTGACGACGGTGGGTTGGATGAGGACGATGAGCTCGCTGAGGCGACGGGAGCGTTCTTCGCTTTTGAAGAGGTAGCCGAGGAGGGGGATGGAGCTGAGCCAGGGGACGCCGGAGGAGGTGTTGCGGGCTTCTTCGCGGACGAGGCCGCCGAGGAGGATGGTGCTTTTGTCCGGGACGGTGACTTCGGTGTTGAGGCGTTGGGTGTTGATGTTGGGGACGCGGTTGCCGGAGATGATGGTGTCGGCACCGCGGGTGTCATTTTTTTGGGCGATGGTGAGGGTGACTTCGCGGCTGGCGTTGATTTGAGGGATGACCTCGAGCTGGAGGACGACGTCGCGGAAGCCGACGTTGGAGGTGATGGCGGTGTTGTTGTCGCTGCCTGGGGAGACGGTGCTGACGGTGCTGGTGGGGACAGCGATTTGTTCTCCGGTTTCGATCAGAGCTTTGCGATTATTTTTTGCGAAGACGGAGGGTTTGTTGAGGACGCGGAAGCGGCCGGTGCCGTCGAGGAGGGTGAGGGTGGCGTTGAGGGTGTCGCGGAAGGCACCGTAGAGGGAGAGGCCGGGGTTGAGGGGGAAGTTGGCAGCATTGCGAAGGGTGCGGGGGTCGATGAGGGCGGTGAGGGTGTCGGAGCCGGTGCGAACGGAGGAGGCACCGCCGAAGTCACCGGAGCGTTGGAAGTTTTGGATGAGGTCGATGGTCCATTCGAAGCTGTTGGTGATTTGCATTTCACCGATGACGGTGGCGAGGTAGACCTGTTCGGGGCGCTGGTCGAGGCGGTTGATGACGTCTTTGGCGCGGGCGATGGCTTCGGGAGGGCCGAAGACGACGATGGTGCCTGCTCGGGGATCGGCGATGACGCGGGAGCGGCCGACGACGATGGCCTGGGGTGGGTTACGTTCCTGGGCGGCTCCGAGTTGTTCATTGTTACCCCCGGGGGTGGTGGCGGGGCGGGGTTGGGTGGGGTGGTTCCCCCGTCACGTCCGGCTTCAGAGGAGTCGTCGCTGAGCACGGTGCGGAGGACCTGGAGGATTTCGTCGGCGAGGACGTAGCGGAGGCGGTGCACGAAGGGTTCGGAGATGGCGGAGGCTGAGTCGAACTCGCGGATGAGTTCGGAGATGGAGGCGAAATTTTGTTTGGTGGCAACGACGAGGATGCGGTTGGTGCGGGTGTCAGGGATGAGTTGGACTTCGCTGAAGTCTTGGCCGGGGATTTCGATATTGCCGTTGGCCGGGGAGGCTCCTGGGACGGGGGGCAGGCCTTCGGGAGGGGCCTGGGGTTGGGTGGTTGGGGAGCCGGGGGCCGAGCCGGCGGCGCGGTTGCCGCGACCGGCCCGTTCGTCGAGCATTTGCCGAATCATTTCGGAGACTTTTTCGGCGTCTGCCCGCTGGAGGGTGACGAATTGGCGAAGGAGAGGTTCGGGGGGAACGTCGACCAGGGTTTTGATTTTGGCGAGGGAGCGGACGACTTTGGCGTTTTCGGTGACGATGATGGCTTTGGCGTTGGGAACCGGAACGACGGTGCCGTATTCGTTGAATTGGACTTGGGTGCGGAAGATGCGTTCGGCTTCTTCCGGGGAGAGGAACCGGAGGGGCATGAAGAGGGAGACGACCATGTCGAGTGGGGGGACGTCGTCGAGGGAGGCGAAGAAGGGGATGGCTTCGCTGCGAGGGTTGCGGGAGC
>JBDNCR010000085.1:0-6889 GCA_046719555.1 Verrucomicrobiia bacterium
GGAACTCCTCGCGAACCCACCCCCTTGAACGCCACCCTCCCCCGCACCACCAACTGCATCCTTGACGGCATTGCCCGGGGACTTCACTACGGCGCGCAACTCTACGTCTCCCTGGGCCGACAACCGGTCGCCTGCCTCGCCCTGGGCCAGGCCCGACCGGGCCAAGCACTCACCGTCGATCACCACCTGGGTTGGCTTTCCTCCGGCAAACCGGTCACCGCCGCTGCCCTCATGATCCTCGTCGAATGCGGTCGCGCGGATCTTGACGAGCCAGTGGCCGATTTCATTCCCGAATTCGCTGCCGAGGGCAAAGGCTCCATCACTCTGCGCCACCTCCTGACTCACACCGCGGGCCTCCGCAATGCGGAAGGGGCCAGTGCCGCGCCCTCCTGGGACCAGATCATCGCCCGAATTTGCCGCGCTCGCCCCGAGAAAGATTGGGTGCCAGGAAAACGGGCCGGTTACCACTACACCGTTTCCTGGTTCATCCTGGCGGAGGTGATTCAGCGCCTCAGCGGCCAGCCCTACAACACCTTCATCCGCCAGCATTTTTTCGAGCCCCTGGGATGTCCCGAGGTCGGCTGTCAGCTCAGCGCCGAGCAATGGGAAACCATGAGCGACCGGCTGGCGCCGATGCATGTCGTTGGTCCCACCGGCTTGCAACCGCATCCCACCCTTGATTCCCGGAACGAGGCGCTCAAGTGCAAACCCGGCAGCGGCATGCGCGGTCCCGTCATGGCTCTGGGGCGCTTCTACGAAATGCTCCTCAACGAGGGGCGTTGGGAAGATCGCCAACTGCTCGACCCCCGCTCCGTCAGTCAAATGACCCGACGCCAGCGGCACGGCATGGTTGACGAAACGTTCAAATTTCCTCTCGATTGGGGCCTCGGCTTCATCATCAACGATCCTCAAGGGCACGGGGATCACATGCCCTATGGCTTTGGCCGCTACGCCTCTCCGGAAACCTTCGGGCACGGTGGCCTTCAATCCTCCTCTGGCTTTGCCGACCCTCGGCATCGGCTGGCCGTCGGGATCATCTTCAACGGCCAGCCTGGTGAAGCGGCCCACCAACAACGGATCCGGGAGGTGACCGCGGCGTTGTACGAAGATCTGGGCCTGACCGATCGCTAAAGGCGCGTTCCTCCACCCGTCGGCTGCGCAGGCCCTGGAAAAAACCTCTTGACGCGATTAGGTGGCTAGGCCACCATCCACCTCGTGACCGAGCTTTCCCCCATCGTCACCGAGCCCGTCTATCAGCAGCTCGCCCGACGCTGCCGCCAAACCCTCGCCGATGGTTCCCTCCCCCCAGGCTCTCGCTTCCCTTCCGAACGGGAATTGGCCGAAACCTACAAAGTCTCTCGGGCCACCGCGAACAAGGTCATTTCCAACATGGTCGCCGAGGGCCTGTTACAATTCCGTCCTGGCATCGGCACCTTCGTCCTCCCCCCGGCTCAACATCTCCATACCTCCCTCCGCGAAATGGAATCCTTCACCGAGCACGCCCGTCAGCTCGGCCTCAAACCGGAAACCCGCGTTCTCGCCCTCGATCGTTTCCCCGCCGCCAAGCTTGAGCCTCGCCTACGGGAGGGACTCGGCTTGAACCAAGACTCCGCGGAAACCATGGTCTATGTCCGGCGCCTTCGTCTGGCCGACGGAGAACCGGTCATTCTTGAAGACCGCTGGCTCCGCGAGGTCTTTGTTCCACGACTCACCGAGCGAAAACTTCGCGGCTCGCTTTACCGCCTCCTGGAGACCGACTACGGCCTGAGCCTTGGCGGAGAACGCCACCGGATTCGAGCCCGCAATCTCTCGGCCAATGAAGCCACCCTTCTGGGAGCCGCCCAAGGGGATGCTGCCCTCTCGGTCGAAGGCCCCGGCTTTGCCGCCGACGGCCAGACCATCTGGTTTGAAAGTCTTCTTTACCGAGGCGACCGCTACGAACTGGTCAATGAAGTCCGAGGCAGCAGCGCCCATCCCAAAACCGTTGTTCAACTCCTCCCTGCAGCTTAACCCCAACCCACTCCCATGCCTGACCTCATCCCCCACCACATCGGCGGCCAATCGTGTCGCTCCACCTCAACCGCATCCCTCCACGTAACCAGCCCCGTCGACGGCACTCTCCTCGGGCAGCTGGCCCCGGCCTCTCCGTCCGAACTCGACCAAGCCGTGGCGGCGGCCCAAGCCGCCTTCTCCGCCTGGTCCCGGACACCGGTGAAAGAGCGGGTCCAGGTCCTCTTCAAATTCAAGCACCTCGTGGAGACCCATCTTGACGAACTCAGCGATCTGGTTTCTCGCGAAAATGGAAAGCTCCCCGCCGAAGCCCGCGCCGGCATTGAGAAGGGCCTCGAAGTGGTGGAGTATGCCGTCTCGCTGCCTCAACTCATCCCCGGACAAATCCTGGAAGTCAGCAGCGGCGTCGATTGCTACACCCGCCGGTTTCCCCTGGGCGTGGTCGCTGGCATCACCCCCTTCAACTTTCCCGCCATGGTCCCCATGTGGATGTTCCCCTTGGCCATCGCCTGCGGCAATACCTTCATCCTCAAACCCTCCGAACAGGTGCCGCTGACACCGGTGCGGCTCGCCGAACTGTTCAAACAGGCCGGCCTGCCCGACGGAGTCTTCAACGTTATTCAAGGCGACCGATCCACCGTCGAAGCCATCCTCGACCATCCTGGTATTGCTGCGGCGGCATTCGTAGGATCCACCCCCGTGGCCAAGCTGGTTTACGAGCGCGGCACTCGCGCTGGCAAACGGATGCTCACCCTTGGCGGGGCCAAGAATCACCTCGTGGTCGTCCCCGACGCCGACGTTGAAGTCACCGCAAAGAACGTGGTCTCTTCCTTCACCGGCTGCGCCGGTCAGCGCTGCATGGCGGCCAGCGTCCTCATCACCGTGGGCGATTGCGGCCACATCGTGGATGCCATCGTCGAAACGGCCCGGAAAGTTCGACCTGGCCACGAAATGGGTGCCATTATCTCAGCCAAAGCTCGCGATCGGATCGTTTCGTATATTGACCTTGCAGAAAAAGAGGGAGCGGACCTTCGACTCGATGGGCGCAACGTTACCGTTCCTGGCAAAGAAAACGGCTACTACGTTGGGCCCACGGTTCTCCATCACCCCGATCGCTCGTCCAAATGTCTGCAAGACGAGATCTTCGGCCCGGTCATCTCTGTAATCAATGTCTCGACCTTGGACGAAGCCCTGGCCATCGAGAACGCCAACCCCTACGGCAACGCCGCTTCCATTTACACCACCAGCGGCGCGGTGGCCCGCCACTTCGAACAACGCGCCAGCGCTGGCATGATCGGCATCAACATCGGCGTTCCTGTTCCACGAGAACCCTTCGCCTTCGGAGGCTGGAACGACTCCAAGTTCGGCACCGGCGACATCACCGGCCAGGACGGCATCGCCTTCTGGACCAAACCGAAAAAGGTCACCGCCAAATGGACGGCCTCGGCCTCGAAAAACTGGATGTCTTAAAAAATCCCCCTCGCAACACCCCCAACTGACAGAAGGAACCCGATGAAAGCGGCCGTTTATCTAGGCAAAGAACAGCTTCCGATTCAGGAAGTCAATGAACCGACTCTGGAGGATGGCGATATCCTCCTGGCCATCGACTCGTGCTCGGTCTGTGGAACCGACCTGCGCACCTACCGCCACGGCGATGCCAAAATCACACCCCCGCGCATTCTTGGCCACGAATTCTGCGGCCGCGTCGTCGAGTCCCGGGCCCCGGACGCCAACGTGAAGGTCGGTGACCGCGTGGTCATGTACATCGTCCTCATCCACAACAAAGACAAATACGTCGAGATGGGCCGCGAAAATCTGACCGCCCATCGCACCACCATGAGCTACCATCACGACGGAGCCTTTGCCCCGCTGATGAAGGTTCCTGCCTTAGCGGTCCGCCAGGGCAACCTCTTCAAAGTCACTCGGGACGATCTCCCCTCCGACCACCTGAGCGTGGCCGAACCGCTCGGCTGTTGCATGAATGCCCACAGCCGACTTCGCGTGGGCCTTAAAGACACCGTCGCCGTCATCGGAGCCGGTCCCATCGGCATCATGCACGCCGTCTTGGCCCGGCTTCAGGGGGCCCAAAAGGTCCTCATTCTGGATAACAATCCGCGCCGCCTGGAAATGGCCCAAGCCTTCGACCTCGACGCCACCGTTTTGGTTCGCCCAGACGGATCTCACCGGGCCGAAGTCATCGAACTCACCGACGGGTTCGGCCCCGACGTCACCATCGTTGCGGTCAGCGCGGCCGCCGCTCAAAACGATGCCCTCGAAATGGCGGCCAAAGCGGGCCGGATCAACTTCTTTGCCGGCCTGCCCAAGTCAGCCCCCAACGCCACCCTCAACGTCAACACCGTCCACTACAAAGAACTCGAAATCAGCGGCTCTTACTCCGAGAAAAAAAGCGACTTTCAAGCCGCGTTCGCCCTGATCAACAGCGGCCGGTTCCCCGCGGACAAAATCATCACCCACACCCTTCCACTCGCCCGCATTGAGGAAGCTTTCACCCTGATGGAATCGGGCGAAGCCCTCAAAGTTTGCATTCATCCTCAATCCTAACCTCTCTCCACCCATGACCACTCTCCATCTCATCCACGGCCAACCGGTTGCCTCCCAGGACGGCGCCACCTTCGATCTTTTCTCCCCGGCCACCGGGGAACCCATTGCCACCGTGGCCAAAGGCTCCCCCGCTGATCTCGACCGTGCGGTGGCCTCGGCCCAGGAAGCCTTTTCCTCCTGGTCCAGCCGGACTGCCTACGAGCGTCACAAAATCATCACCCAAGCCACCACCCATGTTCGGAAACAAGCCGACGCGATTGGCAAACTGATGGCGCTCGAGCAGGGCAAGCCTCTGGCCCAATCGGTCTCCGAGATTGGCGGCTCCTGCGACACCATCGACTACTACGCAGCCGAAGGACTCCGCCTTGAGGGCTACACCAGTCCGACCGAATCGCCCCACTACCGCTCCACGGTCATCTATCAACCCATCGGCGTGTGCGGTTTGATCACGCCCTGGAACTACCCGGTCTCCCTGCTCTCCTGGAAGCTCGGGCCCGCTCTGGCCACCGGTTGCACGGTGGTGGTCAAGCCGACCACTGTCACCCCCATGAGTCCCACCGCCTTTTGCCAAGCCCTGATCGAAGGGGGCATCCCGGCGGGGGTTGTGAATGTCATCAACGGCCCTGGCGGTTCCTTGGGCGAAGCCTTGGTCAAACACCCCGGCATTGCCAAAGTGGCCATGACCGGTTCCACCGCCGTCGGCAAACAAATCCTCCAAACCGCCGCCCCCTACCTCAAAAAGGTCTCCCTGGAACTCGGCGGACACTGTCCGGCCATTGTCCGCGCCGATGCCGATCTGGACCTCGCCGCAAAAATCATTGCCTACAAAGGTTTCCGCAACTGCGGCCAATCTTGCAGTTCAGTCAATCGCGTCTATGCCCATGTCTCCGTCCACGACTCGTTGGTGGCCAAACTCAAAGCGATCGCCGAATCCATGAGCATCGGCGACGGCATCACCGATCCCAAAGTCGATCTTGGTCCCATGGCCACCGCCAGCGGCCCGGAAACCTGCCAACTTCATGTCGATGACGCCATCAAACGTGGAGCCACCCTCGTCACCGGAGGTCGAAAACTTACCGGTCCCGCCTACGATCGCGGTCACTTCTACCCGCCCACCATCCTCACCGATTGCACCCATGAGATGATGGTCATGCGCGATGAAACCTTCGGCCCGATCGTCCCGTTCATGAAATTCAACACAGACGACGAAGCCCTCCGTCTGGCCAATGATTCCACCTACGGCCTGGTCGCCTACCTTTTCACCCAAGATCACTCCGCCACCATCAAAATGAGCGAAGCCCTGGAAGCCGGCACCATCTGCGTCAATCACGGGGCGGTCAACACCAACTACGGCCCCTACGCCGGTTGGAAAGATTCCGGCTATGGACTCGAACTCTCCCGCAAAGCCGTCTTCGAATATCTCAAAACCAAACACATCAAAACCGTCGTCTAGACGCCACCCAACCGTCCCCCCGAACCGATGCTCCTCAATCCAGTTCAAACCCGAGCCCTCTTCAGCCACGCGCTGGCCCACCGCTACGCCATTCTGGCCGTCAATGCGGACAGTCCAGCCGCCGTCCTCGATGTCCTGGAAGCCGCCCGCGCCAGTGACGCCCCTGTCATCATTGAAACCTCTCTCTGGCAATTGAAGGGCCGGAGCTTTGGCGCCGGCGATCCCATCTTGGGAGTCCAACGTTATGAAGCCGATCTCCGCGTGCTCGCCTCCAGCCCCCGGTTCCATCCCGTGCCTGTCGTCCTTCACACCGATCACATCAAAGGTCCTGAAACCCTGAGCATCCTTCAAGCCGCCATCCCCCTTTACTCTTCGCTTTCTATTGATTCTTCGGAAATGACCGAAGAACAAAACATCCAAACCTTTTGCGAACTTTGCACCTTCGCCCAAGCGCGCTCCCTCCCCCTCGCCCTGGAAATGGAAGCCGGCGTCGATGACGGACTCACCCCGCTCGACGTCACCCGGCGTCTGCTCGGCTCCGTCGAGCGACAGCACCCGGGCATGCTGGCCCTCTGGGCTCCGGGCGTCGGCACCCGCCACGGGTTCTCTGACGTGGGCTTTCCTGCCTTCTCCTCCGATCATGTCGCCGCCCAGGCCGCTGAAGCCTCGACCCTCTGCGGACGGCCCATCGGAATTGCGTTGCACGGCTCCTCCGGCCTGCCCGAAGAACATCTCCTCGCCGCGGTCCAGGCAGGCGTGGCCAAGGTCAACTGGTCCAGCGAATCGCTCCTGATCCGTTCCCAAGCCGCGCAGCAATTTTTCCTCGCTCACCGTGCCGAGTTGGAAAAAACCCATCCGGCTTGG
>JBDNCR010000086.1:0-6853 GCA_046719555.1 Verrucomicrobiia bacterium
TCGCAGCAACGTCTCCCCCAACCGCAGTTGGGCATGAGCCGACTGGGGATCAAGGGCCACTGCCTTCTCAAAATATGGCCGGATTCGTTCCGCGATCACCGACTCCGAGTGGTGCAGCAAAATCTGCCCAAACGTATCCCCCAGGCGCACCCAAGCCTCCGCCTCCTCAATCTTCGCCTCCAAGGTCTTCCGGGCTAACTCGTCAATCTGATCCAGTCGGAGAGTATCGCGGTAAATCGAAGCCAGGATCCGGTAATTGGCGGCCAGCCCAGGGTCCGCTTCCCACGATCGCATCGCCTCGGCCTCGGCCAACTCGAGTTTCCCCGTTTGCAAGTAAGCAAAGGCCAAAAGGGAATGGATTGTCGCCCGTTGCCCCGCCTGCTGCAGTCCGGCCTCCAGCCGACCAATCCCCTCCTCATACCGGCCTGCTCGGAAATCGAGGAATGACAACCGAATCAAAATTGGCAAATAACCGGGGTCAGCGTTCCGGGCGGCCTCATAATACTGTCGGGCCAACTCCAATTCCCCCTTAGCCTCATGACGCTGCCCGAGAGCAAAGGCAGCCGCAGCAGCGGCGCGATCCCGACGGTCAGCAGTCGGCGAGGACACCCGCGAGGAAGCCTCCTCAATTTCCCCAAGGAAAGGAGCCGTCGGATCCAGGCCCGTTGCCTCCTGGGCAGAGACGACCCCAGAGAGCATTAGACTCCCGGCTGCGGCGAGGACCGTGAACATGGCCGCGCGTTCCCTCACGGGAGAAGGCTAACCCGCTACGACTTGTAGCGCAAACGCTTCTTGTGGCGGCTGGCTCGGCTGCGTTTCTTGCGCTTATGCTTGGCGATTTTGGCTTTTCTGCGTTTCTTGATCGAACCCATAGATGTGAAAAGGGTGGGATTAAAGACGGTTTCCGTTAATAGACAACCTTATTCAGCGGATATTCGATGATCCCCTCCGCTCCGGCCTCCTTCAGTTGCGGAATGATCTCCCGGACAATCACCTCATCAATCACCGTCTCCACCGCGACCCAGCCAGGGCTGCTCAGCCGCGAAATGGTCGGGTTGCGCAGGCTAGGAAGCCGCGCCAGCAGTCCGTTGAGTTTGGCTTCCGGTAGATTTAGCTTCAACCCCACCTTGTCCCGGGCATTCAACGCCCCGGTTAGCAGCAAGGCCAGTGTGTCGATCTTCTTTCGCTCGGCCGGCCGCCCGGCATACGCCCGATTGGCAATCAATTGCGGATAAGACTCCAACAGCGTATCGACAATCCGCAAATTATTCGCCGCCAGCGATGATCCCGTCTCCGTGATGTCCACGATTGCATCCACCAGCTCCGGGACCTTCACCTCCGTCGCTCCCCAGGAAAACTCCACATGGGCCTTGATCTTGTGCTTGCGCAAATAGTCCCGCGTCAAATTGACCGCCTCGGTCGCAATCCGTTTCCCCTGCAACTGCGAAGGCTTGGTAATGGGCGACTTATTCGGCACGACCAAAACCCATCGCGCCGGCGACCGTGTCGCCTTATTGAAGGGTAAATCCGCAATCACCGCCACCTTGGCCCGAGATTCTGCCACCCAATCCCGCCCTGTTAAGCCAACATCCAGAAACCCTCCCTCCACATAGGTTGCGATCTCCTGGGCCCGCAACAACCTCACTTCGATCGTCGGATCATCAATCGACGGTTTATAAGATCGGCTGGAAATCGTGATGTTAAAGCCCGCCCGCTTGAAAAGCGCGAGCGTGGCCTCTTGCAAACTGCCTTTCGGAAGGCCGAGACGGAGAGGGCGGGAAAGCTTCATGCAATCGAGAAAGGGGAGAGGATTGCCGCCGCTGGGCAAGGGGGCAAGGAAGAAAAGGCCTTTCCCGACCGTCGCCGTTAATCCCCACCGACCAGAATCACCGAGGCTGCCGCAAAGTCTCGAGTGTGCGTCAGGCTCAACAGCGCGGTCTCGATCCCCCGGCACCGGGCCAAATCGGCCCCAGCTCCCCGGAAAAGAAGGCCCGGTTGCCCCGTCTCATCTCGGGTCACCTCAATATCCAACCAGCCAATCGCCTCCCCGATTCCCGTTCCAAACGCCTTGCCCACCGCCTCCTTCGCCGCCCACCGCGCGGCAAAATGTGGGGCCGCCTCTGCATGGCGACGGCACCATCCAATCTCCGCCTCCGTAAAGACCCGGGCCAAAAATTTCTCCCCAAACTGGGCAAGTGACTCGGCGATCCGCTGGTTCTCCACCAAATCAATCCCGTGCCCGACCACCCTTCCTTTCACCCTGCACCCTCCATGGCCTGGAGCATCTGCTTCACGGCCATCTCCATTCCTACAAACAGACTGCGACTCACAATGGAATGTCCAATGTTCAAGGTCTCGACATGCGGTGTGGTCAGAAACTCTGGCAGGTTTGTGTAATTCAACCCGTGGCCAGCGTTCACCTTTAAACCCAGATCATGCGCCTTTTCCGCGGCCACCCGGAGATCGTTGAGCGCCTGCTGTCGCTCCGTTCCATTCGCCGCGTGGGCGTATCGCCCCGTGTGCAATTCGATCACCGGCGCTCCCGACTCCTTAGCAGCCACCACTTGCCGCAAATCCGCGTCAATGAACAGGCTCACCTCAATCCCATCGCCCCCCAATTCCGCCACAGCCCGCGAGACCCGACTCAACTGCCCGACCACGTCCAGGCCCCCTTCTGTCGTTACCTCCGCCCGGTTCTCCGGGACCAGACAGACCTCTGCTGGCCTCAACGCCCGGGCGAAAGCCACCATCGGCTCGGTGACCGCCATCTCCAGGTTCAGAGGAATCCGCAGAACCTCCTTTAGCCGCAGTAAATCTGCGTCTTGCATATGGCGCCGATCCTCCCGTAGATGCGCCGTAATTCCGTGCGCTCCCGCCAGTTCACAAATCCGCGCGGCCTCCACGGGGCACGGCTCCGGCACCATGCCCCCATGGGGGCCTTCCCGATACCGGGCCTGTCGAACCGTCGCCACATGGTCCACGTTAACCCCTAACCTCAACCTGCTCATGGTTTCTCCAAACCGATCTTCTGAAAGGTCGGGACAATGTCCGCGATAAACTGCTTCATCATCTCACGGGTCTCTTCTGGCGACCGCCCACCGGGTCGAATGGTGCTCCCGATGTTCGAACTCACGATCACATAGGCCCAGCGATGGTTCAAATTCCGCGTCAACCGATCCCAACTGCTCATCAGCACCCGTTCCCAATGCGAATGCGTCACCACATCCCGACCCACAAACCAATACATATAAAAAGATTCAATCTTTCGCCGATCATTCGGTCCCACCTGCACCTCACGCTCCAGAACAAGATTGGTGACCCGCAAAGTCTGCCCGTTGTGCAGCGGCACCGGAACCGTCTCCTGCGTTTTGATCGTCCATCCTTGTCCTGGCAAACAGACCTCCGGGCGGTGAATGCTCCGGCGCTCCCCCCCGCTCAAGACAATCGAACAGAGAATCTCATCTCCCGTCGGCGAAATATAGATTCGCCGGGCAAACTCGGTGTCGTCCGGCAACAACATCCGCTCCGCACGCGACACCTCCCCTTCCACACTGACAAAACGTCCTAAACCAACCGGCAACTCCATGCGCACCCCGGCTTCTGGTGACGAATTGACCTCCGGCGTCATTTGACACACCAGAACCGTCAAGCCACAGGCTGCGAGGGCCACGAACCCCCGCCACCATGGCACCTCCACCACCCGGGCCAGCGGTGCCGCGTTGGGGTTCAGCCCCGCCGCTTCACCCTCCACCTCCACTTTTTCAATATCGGTCTTGGCGTCCATCGTCGTTCCCGCTCGTTGCCTTTCCCTTCTCCTCCTCGGCGGCCCGAAGTCCAGCAACCTTATCCCGCACCCAGCTGACCATCCGCTGTCGATTCGAATCCTCCAAGATCCATCCAATGCCCACCATGCCCCCAAGCGCGATGGCAAAGACGGCAAAACCCGAGGCCATATGGTAAGCCGAGGGCTCCTCTTCCGATCCAATCGCCACCTCCGGCCCGAGCACCATCGTGCCAAAAGTCAGCATCAAAATCCGGCCAAAATTTCCCACCACCGCCAGCGGTGCTGCACACAAAAACAAAACCCACTGTTGCCACAACTTCTTCAACATCACATGAGCGTAAAGCGCCGTGACCATCATCAGCGCAAACAACGATCGAATCCCGCTGCACGGATCCGCCACGTCCAGCTGAAACTTCTCTCCTGCCGGAATCCCCGCCGCAAAATCTGGTGCGGAGATAATCGCCGTCCCCACCCGCACACAATCCACCCCAATCAAATTCAGAAAGTGGTAAGACACCGTCGTCATCACAATCCGGAGGACGAACGCTAAATTATCCAAATAGGGTAGCGGCCAGGCGAACACCAAAAACGCCCATGGAAAAAGCAGCGCCACGAACCAGCGCCATCCCAAGAACCAGACAATCAACGCTGCCAACGTCAATTGCACCGCGAAAAACCCCATCCCGGTGATGTCAATCCGATAGCCAATCCAGTAAAACAACAACGCCCCGGCGAGCATCAAAGCGCCCGGCACCGTATCCCCGCGAACCGCCATCGACATCAGCCGCTCCCGCCGCCAAAAAATCAATCCCGCACACAAAAAGGGCACCAAAACCCCGTGCTCCCATTCCGGTACGTTTTTCCACATCCACGTCAGCGAATCAAAGACGCTAATCGCGGTCGCTCCATACCCTTGCGTATACGGCGGCAGGACAAACAGCACCACCATGCAGGCCACCATACATCCGACCGGAACAACCCACGGGCGGACGAGATCGAACACGGAGCGCACCTTCGCAACTAACCACAGCCCTTGACGACCGCCAAGCCAACTTTTCCTCCCTTTCCCGAGCGAGTTGACCTTGTTCCGGCCATAGCCTCGGTTATCCTTCCCCTGTTGGACGGTTCATGAACCTCTCCACTACCTTAGCGGCCTGCCGTCAGCTTCTCCTCCTCGGAGTCGCCAGCCTCATCGTCGCGCCTGCACCTTTGGTGCACGCCAACCTCAACCTCACCGAAGAACAGACCGCTTGGCTATCGCAACACGCGACCATCCGCGTTGGTCTTGACCCCGACTGGCCCCCGTTTTCGTTCATTGGCCCCGACGGTCAGTTAACGGGTGCCGACCGGGAAATTCTCGAATGGATCGGCCGCAAACTCGGGGTCCGATTTGAATTCTACACCAACGGTTCCTGGCCCCAGATTTTCGAGCGCCTCCGTCAAGGTCAACTCGATATGACCGCCGCTACGGCCTGGACCGAATCCCGGGGTGAATTCCTCCTCTTCTCCGAACCCTATTTTCCCTTCCCGATCGCGATCATCGCCCGCACGGAAAGCCCTTTTCTCATCGACGTCAGTCAACTTCGCCACAAACAAATCGCCTCTCCCCGTCTCCATGTGACCACCGAACACCTTCAACGCCACTATCCAGATACCCCCATCATTCTTACCGCCAACACCGCCGAAGCCCTTCGACTCGTCTCCGCCGGAGCCGCCGATGCGGCCATCGCCCAACTCGCTCATGCCAGCCATTTGATCCGCGAGCTCAACCTAAGAAACCTAAAAATTGCCGGATTCACCCGGTTTGACTTTGACCTGCGCTATGCCATCCGCCCCGACTGGCCCGAACTGGTCCCCATCCTTAATCAGGCCCTTGCCGCCATGCCGGAATCGGTCAAAGCCGACATCCACAGTCGTTGGATTATTCTCGATCCACCCCCGGGCTTGAGCTGGGACCAAATTCGCCCCTACACCTACGCCGCCGTCACCGCCATCGTCTTGGCCGGAGCCTTCCTCCTGATCATCAACCGGCTGCAAGCCCGTGAGATTGATCGACGACGTCAAATCGAGGCCGACCTTCGCCGCGCCCACGAAACCCTTTCCGCCCTTAACGAAGACAAAACCAATCTCATGCAAATGATGGCGCACGACCTCCGCGGTCCCCTCACCGGCATCCTCATGGCCACCGACCTTATCCAGCAGGAACTAGGCTCCGATCCCAAGGCCGCCCTCCTTCACCTCGATGAAATACGCCACTCCGCAGAACGGATGCGGCGGCTCGCCGTTCAGCTCGTCACCGTCGACGCCCTCGAATCTGGTCAGCAGACCCTTCATCCAACCGCGACGGACCTTACCCCCATCCTGACCCGCGCGGTGGCTGCTCATCAGGCCAAAGCCACAAGGAAAGAGATATCCCTGACCCTCGACGATCCCGGGGGTCCGGCCATGGCCCGAGCCGATCCGATCGCCCTCGAACGGATCCTGGATAACCTCATCTCCAACGCCCTGAAATACACCCCTTACGGCGGCTCGGTCCAGGTCCGCCTCCACCGTGACTCCAAGGGTCCCACCATCTCCATCCGGGACTCCGGCCCCGGCTTCACTCCGGAAGACCGCAAAAACCTCTTCAAAAAATTCGCCCGCCTCAGCGCCCGCCCAACGGCCTCAGAGACCTCCGTCGGTCTCGGTCTCGCCGTGGTCAAAGCCCTGATGGACGGCCAAAACGCTCTCGTCCAGTGCCTCTCCCCCGAAACCGGAGGCACCGAGTTCCGACTCACCTTCCCCCAAGCCTCGTAGCAACCCCATTCTCGAACTCCGCACCCTCCTGTCGCACGAAGGCGTCCGGCACCCGTTCACTCGCCGTTCCCACCTACGGGCCAACGCCGGTGTGCGGGTAACTCGAAACCACCTGCCAGGCAATCGTTTGGAACAATTTCGCCTGCGCCTCCGTCAATTCACTGTCCAGCGCACTCACCTTACCCGTTGGATCTTCACCGAAGAGACATGCGTAAAACACCAGCGACACCAAATACCGCCCCTTCTTCGTCATGTGAATTCCGTCCGCATAAA
>JBDNCR010000087.1:0-6760 GCA_046719555.1 Verrucomicrobiia bacterium
GGGGGGGGGGGGTGGGGGGGGGGGGGGTGGTGGGGGTGGGGGCTCGGCTGGTTGCGGGGGGGGTTGGGGTGCGGGTGGTTTGGAGGTGGCGGCGGTTTGGCGTGGAGGCGGGGTGGTCGGGGCCGGGGTGGGTGGGGGGTCGGTGGGGGTGGGTTCCGGGGTTGCGGTGGCTGAAGGAGTGGCGGTGGTCGGTGAGGTGGTCGGAGGGCGAGAGGAGGTGGTGGCGGCGGTGGCCGCTTGCCGAGGTGGGGTGGGGGTTCGCTGGGTTGGGGTGCGGGCAGTGGTCTGGGGCGAGGGTTCCGTTTGGGAGGTTTCCGGTGGGGGAGGGGTGCGCTCGACCACGGTTCTTTCGGTGCGGCTAGGGGGCGGAGGTGGGGTTTCGGCCGTCCAGTCTTCTTCGCGTCCGGCGGGTTCCCGGGGGGCGGGGCCAGAAGGGCGACCGCGGGCCAGGGTGAAGTAGTTCATGATGCCGCGGGCGACGGCTTCGGCGAGGCGCTGGCGGTAGTTGGGGTCGGCAATGAGGGCGGCATCGTTTGGGTTGGAGACGAAGCCGCCTTCGACGAGGACGGCGGGGACTTGGGCGAGGCGGAGGACGGCGAAGCGTGCGCGTTTGATGCCGCGATCGTTGCGGGCGGGGTGGAGTTTGCGTTTTTCTTCGTGAATCAGATGGCAGAGGAGGAGGTTGGCATCGTCGAAGCGGTTGCCAGATTCGCGTTGGGTGTCGGAGATGCGGACGGTTTGAGGGCCGGAGGTGGAGGGGGCGTATTGGGGGGTGAGGGAAAAGGTTTCAACGCCGACGGCGTGGCGTGGGCCCCAGTTGTAATGGATGCTGACGAAGATGTAGTCGCGGTATTGGCCAGCGATGGCGGCGCGGCGTTCAAGGCTGATGAAGACATCGCTGTTGCGCGTCATGACGGTCGGGATGCGGTTGCGTTTGAGGACGGCGTCGAGGCGACGGGCGGTGTCGAGGGCGACGTCTTTTTCGACCAGACCGCGAAGGCCGCGAGCTCCGCGGTCAGAGCCGCCGTGGCCGGGATCGATGACCACGCCACGCGGGGGGCGGAGGGTGCGGAGGCGTGAGGGGCGGAGGAGGGGTTCCCAGAGTTTGGCGACGTCGACTTGGTTGAGGAGGAGTTGGCCGCCGGAGGCTTCGGTGAGTTTGAAGCTCATCCAGACTTTGCCCCCGTTGAAAAAGGCTTCGTTGCTGTCGCGGGTGAAACGGAGGGTGCCGAGGTTGCCGCTGATTTCGATTCCTTTCTCGCCGATGTTCCGTTGGGAGCGGAATCCGTAGAAGTCGCAGAAGGATTTGAAGGTGACCCAGGTGGAGTTGTTGAAGCGAACGGTTTCCCATTGGGCCCGGGCGCTGGGGACCCCGAGGAGGAGGCAGGCGGTGGCCAGGAGGATGACTCGGGGAACCAGGTTCATCGGGAGGCCGGCGGTCACGCGGTCCTGGGGATGCGGACGTTGTCGATGAGGCGAGTTTGGCCGACGCGGACGGCGGCGCAGAGGAAGGGTCCGACGGCCTCGACGTATTCGAGGCGCAGTCCGTCAATCCGTTGGAGGCGGTTGCTGGCCCATTTTACCCTTTGGGACATGGTCATGGCGGGTTTGCTCTTAACCGCGCGGAGAACGCGAGGCAAGTTCAGAGCGGTGAGATATTCTTTGGGAGAAAGATAGGCGTTGCGTGAGCTGAGGGCGAGTCCGTTTCTGTCACGAACGATGGGGGCGCGGAGAATGCGGACGGGAAGGTTGAGATCACGCACGACCCGCTCGACGACGTCACATTGCTGGGCGTCTTTCTGTCCGAAGATGGCGAGGTGGGGGCGGACGATGTTGAGGAGTTTGACGACGACGGTGGCGACGCCGGTGAAGTGGCCGGGGCGATGCGAGCCGCAGCGACCTTGGGCGCATGAGGATTCCACGACCTGGGTGGAGGCGTCCGGGTGGTAGAGATTGAGGGGTGCGAAGATGGTGTCGACGCCCTCTTGGCGGCAGAGGGCCAAGTCGCGGGCGCGGGGACGGGGATAGCGGGCGAAGTCTTCTTGGGGACCGAATTGGGTGGGGTTGACGTAGATGCTGACGACAACCCGGTCGGCTTTTTTACGGGCCAGACGAATGAGGCGGAGATGGCCTTCGTGGAGGGCGCCCATGGTGGGGACCAAGCCGATGGTGAGGTTGGCGGCGTGCCAAGCGGCGGCTTGTCGTTGCATTTGGGGAGGACTTTTAATAAGGTGTCCGGCTTTCACGAATCCGAGGAGGTTAGATGGCTGACAGTTTCATTCAAAACTTATTCGCTGATCGAATTGGCGGAGCGCGCTATGGGCTCGACACGCCGATTTACAAGTTTGAGAAAATCAAGCGGGCCAAGCGGGCGGCGTTGGAGGCGAATCCGGGGATCGAATTGTTTGACCTGGGGGTTGGGGAGCCAGATGAGATGGCGTTTCCAGAAGTGGTGGCGACGCTGGCTCGGGAGGCGGCGTTGCCGGAGAATCGGGGGTATGCGGATAATGGGGGGCCGCGGTTGAAGCAGGCGGCGGCGCGCTACATGAAGCGGGTGTGTGGGGTGGAGTTGGATCCGGAGACGCAAATTTGTCATTCGATTGGAAGCAAGGCGGCGTTGAGTATTTTGCCGGCGGCTCTGATTAATCCTGGGGATGTGGTGTTGATGACGACGCCGGGTTATCCGGTGTTCGGCACCCACGCGAAGTATTACGGGGGGGTGGTTCACCATTTGCCGTTGACGCGAGAGCGGGGGTATTTACCGGATTTGCAGTCGATTCCTTCGGAGGTGATGGCCAGGGCCAAGGCGTTGGTGTTGAATTATCCGAATAATCCGACGGGGGCGTCAGCGACGAGGGAGTTTTTTGCCGAAGTGGTGGCCTTTGCCCGAAAGCATGGCGTGGTGGTGATTCATGATGCGGCGTATGCGGCGCTGGTGTTTGAGGGTGAGCCGTTGAGTTTCTTGAGTGTGCCCGGAGCATTGGAAGTGGGAGTGGAACTGCATTCGACGAGCAAGACCTTCAATATGACCGGGTGGCGTTGCGGGTTTGTGGCGGGCAATGCGCTGTTGGTGCGGGCGTATGCCGATCTAAAAGACAACACGGATTCGGGCCAGTTTTTGGGGATTCAGCACGCGGCGGCCTACGCTTTTGATCATCCGGAGATTACGGCGGAGATTGCGGCCAAGTATTCGCGAAGGATGAGCGGGTTGGTGGAGGTGCTTGCTTCTCTGGGCTTTGCGGCGCGGAAGCCTCAGGGTTCGTTTTTCCTCTACGTGCCGGTTCCGGTGGCAGCGGAGGGCGCGGGCGGACGGGTGAGTTTTGCCACGGGGGAGGATTTTTCCCAGTGGTTGATCCGGGAACATTTTGTGTCCACGGTGCCGTGGGATGAGGCGGGGCCGCATGTCCGGTTTTCGGTGACGTTTCAGGCGAGGGGTGAGGCAGAGGAGAGGCGGGTCTTGGAGGCGTTGCGTGAGCGTTTGGGCCGGTTCCGGTATGAGTTTGCCTCCGGTTGAAGGTGGAGGTGGTTGAAGAGTTTGGGCGGGTTTGGGGAAAGTTGGTCTAATAATCGAGGGGTTGGGCTTCGGTTTCCCTTTTCCTCGGCTCGACAATGGCGTACGGTTCGGGGCCTATGCCATCCACCTCTCCCCTTCGTGTTGCGGTGACCGGTGCCGCCGGTCAGATTGCTTATTCGTTGTTGTTTCGCATTGCGTCCGGAGCGATGTTTGGTCCGGATCGGCCGGTGATTTTGCAGCTTTTGGAGGTGCCGCTGGAGAAGCCAATGAAGGCGTTGGAGGGGGTGGCGATGGAATTGGATGACTGCGCGTTTCCGTTATTGAAGTCGGTGGTGGTCACGGGGGATCCAGCGGTGGCTTTCAAGGAGGCGAACTGGTGTTTGCTGGTGGGGGCGAAACCCCGGGGGCCCGGGATGGAACGGGCCGATTTGTTGAAGGATAACGGGAAGATTTTTATTGAGCAGGGAAGGATGATTGATCAGGTGGCGGCAGAGGATGCGCGAGTGGCGGTGGTGGGCAATCCGGCCAACACCAATTGCATGATTGCAGCCAGTCAGGCGAGGCGGTTGTCGGCGGACCGATTTACGGCGATGGTGCGTTTGGACCAAAACCGGGCGCAAACGTTGTTGGCGCGAAAGGCGGGTGTGGAGCTGACCGAGGTGCAGAATCTGTTCATTTACGGGAACCACAGTCCGACGATGTTCCCGGCGTTCGCTCACGCGACGATTGGCGGGCGTCCGGCGGTGGAGGTGATTGGAGATGTTGCCTGGTTGCAGGGGCCGTTTTGCGAAACGGTCGGTAAACGGGGTGCGGCGATTATCGCGGCTCGGGGGGCGTCTTCGGCGGCCTCGGCAGCGAATGCTTTGGTGGATCATGTGCGGGATTTGATGACGCCTGGGAGAGTGCATTCGGTGGCGGTGAAGTCGGGGGGAGTCTATGGCTTTGATCCGGAGGTTTGGGCGGGGTTACCGGTTCGGACGACGGTGGAGGGGAGTTATGAGATTGTGGAGGGTTATGCGATGGACGAGTTTGCCCAGGGTAAGATCGCCGCGACCAATGCGGAGTTGGTGGAGGAGCGGAAGGCGGTGGCCTCGATGTTGTAGGGGCCGAGGGGGTGGGGACTAGGAGTTCTCGGCCTGGGCGCTGTTGAAGGTGAAATAGGTCACGCCGGAGCGGTTGACGGCTTGGCCGACTCCGATGCGGTTCATCATGGGGGCGAGAAGGTTGCGGCGGTGTCCCGGGCTGTTCATCCAGGCAGCAACGACCTCACGGGCGGTGACGGGTCCGGTGGCGTAAAAGATGTTCTCATTGATGCTGCGGTAGCCGAGCCGTCTCATTTGCGCGAGGAGATCGCTCCGATGAGAGAGGCGGTTGCGGCGGGCCATCCGGTCGCTCCATTCGCCCGCCAAGGCGGAGAGGTTCCGGTCGGGGAGGAGAGGAGGCAGTTGGGCGGAGACGCGGATTTGATTGATTTCGTCGGTGATGGCCTGGGTGAGGTTGGGCGGAGTGGAGGTGGCCAGGGAGGCGGAAGTCAGCCAGAGGAAGGCCAGGCTGAGGATGAGTCGTTCAGCGCTCGGATTCATCGAGGAGGGGAAGAATTTTTTTGATCTGTTGGACATGATCGCGATGGCAGACGAGGACCGCGTCCGGAGTTTCAACGACGACGAGGTCGTTGACGCCGCAGAGGGCGACTCGGCGACTGGTGGAGACGACGATGTTGCCGGAGGATTCGACCAGGGCGGTCTTGCCCCGAAGGGTGTTGCCTTTGGGGTCGTGGGGCAGGTGGGCGGGCAGAGCGGTCCAGGAACCGACATCGTCCCAGTCGAACGGAGCTCGGGCAGCGATGACTTTGCGGGTTTTTTCCATGATGGCGTAGTCGAGGGAGATTTTCGGGAGGTGAGGGAAGTTCTGGTCGAGGTAGACTTGATCATGGTCTGCCGGGAAGTGGCGGGCGAATTCGGCGAGGGCGGGTTGGAGGCGATCGAGTTCTTGTTGGAACCAGTCGGTTCGCCAAAGAAACATGCCTGCGTTCCATTGGAACTTTCCAGATTCGACGTAGTTGAGGGCGGTGGCCCGGTCGGGTTTTTCGACAAAGCGGAGGACGTGGTTAAAGCGGGTGCCGCCGGGGCCTGGGGGAAGTGAGGGGCCGAGCTCGAGGTAGCCGAAAGCATCGGAGGGGGAGGTGGGAGGGATGCCGATGGTCAGGATGGCATCTTCGGAGGCGGCAACTGCGGCGGAATCGGTGATGGCTTGGCGAAAGGCGGCGGTGTTATGGATCAGGTGATCGGCAGGGAGCAGGACGCAGATGGCTTCGGGGTCACGCGAACGGGCCAGGGCATGGGCCAGGGTGGCAGCCGGAGCAGTGTCGCGTTTGGCGGGTTCGGCCACGACCTGAACGCCCGAGGGGGCAACGAGCTGCCGGATGGGATCTTCTTGGGAGCGGTTGGTCAGGATGGTGATCCGGTCGGGGGTGGTGAGGCCGTTGAGACGATCGAGAGTTTCTTCCAGGAGGGTTCGGTCGGAGAAGAGTTTGAGGAGGTGTTTGGGCGTGAGCGTGCGGCTGAGAGGCCAAAATCGTTCGCCAGAACCTCCAGCAAGGATAAAGATCTGCAGGGAAGATTTCACAAGGATCGAGGTTAATGGAATGTGGACGGGGAGGCGACTCGGAAAATCAAAGGCGGGTTTTGGCTGGCTGCGGCGCTGGATTTGAGCTGAGGATGATTTTCGAGAATTTGGATAAATTCCCGCTTTCGCTCGGGCCGAGTTTCAATAGAGTGCGTCGCGTATGATTAAACCATTGCTCGTCTTCTCCGTGGTTGCGTTGCTTGGGGCTGGCTTTATTGGCTGCGCCCAGAAGGAACCGACCCCGACGTATTCGTTCCCGGCTTCTTCGGCCAAGAGCCAATACACTCGCGGTCGTTGATTTCAACGAACTGGCGTTGTCAACCGGCGTGGACTTTGCGGTCCCGCCGGTTTCTTTTTGGCCGATGGGGAGGTGACGCTAGGGGTTGAGGCAGCGACGCTGCGGAAAAAAAGAAAAACTGCCGTTGTCAAGGGGAAGGGAAGACCTTAGAGTCCCGCGAATTAGCATGATTTTGAAGGTATTCCGTTTGCTGATTGGGGCCTCAATGTTGGCCCTGGTGCCCCAAGTGGAGGCCGCTCCCCGGACGACAAATCTGTGGTGGTTGCCGGAGAATATCTCGGTGCACGGGGAGCAAATTGACCAGATTTTCTATGTGATTTTCT
>JBDNCR010000088.1:0-6741 GCA_046719555.1 Verrucomicrobiia bacterium
TTTCGAGCCGCAGCACCGGGGCCATGCCCTCGAATCGTTCCAATTCGGGCCGGACGGCATTGTGGGTCACTTGGCAAAAGATCGGGTCTCCTTTCGCATGGAAGTGGATGTCGAGTGGTCCGAATCCACCATTGCGGCAGTGGAAAAACAGATCGCCGGCTTGTTGAACCAGGCAGTTCTGGAGGCGGGAGTCGAGCCCTTGCTCGGCGGCGTGGAATACGCCGAGGATATCGTGCAAAACATGCAGCTTCAAACTGCCATGAAGCAGGATGACTCGTTTAAACGCTTCGTAACGGAGATGAGCCGCTTTTTTCAAAGAAGGAAGCAACGAGATTGACGCCGCTTGGAAAACCAGCAAGCTGTAAAACATGAAAGCAACCATCGATATCCCCGATGATCTTTATCGTCGTGTCAAGGCCAAGACAGCTCTTGAAGGGCGGGCGGTGCGCGATGTGACGATTGAGCTGTTCCAAAATTGGGTGAATGAACAAGCGGACGAACCTCCCCGGCCAACGCCGAACTGGCTGGAGGAATTGCGTAAATTTCAGATTCCCCAGGGAACGCCTGGACCTACCGCACGGGAGATTCTCGAAGAAAGCCGAAATCGCCTGGAAACAAAATCAACCGCATGATCACTCTCGATGCGAGTGTCTGGATTGCTTTCTTCGAAAAAGCCGACCCTTTCAATGCGGCCAGCGAGGAATTTCTGTGTTGGGTTCGCAACAAGGGCCTGATTTTCCATAGTCCGGAGTTTGCCCTCATCGAAACCGGCTGTGCGCTCGCCAGACGCATGCGGGATGCCTCTTTTGGCAGAACCGCGGCGGGCACCATCGCGAAAATTCCCCATCTCGAGTTGGTTTCCTCAAGCCGGATATCGGTTGATGCGGCACTCGCCGACGGCTGCGGACATCTTCTGCGCGGAGCCGATGCGATCTACGCTGCCACGGCGAGATTCACCCGCACCCAGCTCATCACATGGGATCAGGAACTCATCGAGCGGGCGGGCGGTGTCACTCCAACCACTTGGCTGGGCATGCAAACATAATCTTCCCCATGGCCATCACGAACTTCAACACCTCGAACCAGACCTTCCGCAAGCTGATGGGCAATGGGTTGATCTACCGTGTGCCCATGTTTCAACGGGACTACTCCTGGACCGAGCAGGAGTGGGACGATCTCTGGCAGGATGTCGTGGCCATGCTCGAGCCGGGTGGCGAGCAAGGGCATTATATGGGCTACCTTGTGCTGCAATCCAGCGACGAGCGCCATTACGACATCATTGACGGCCAACAACGCATGACCACGCTGAGCATTATGGTGCTGGCGACGCTTGGCAATCTGCGGCGGCTGGTTGAATTGAAAGTGGATGCGGAAGACAACGCCCGACGCCTTGAGGAAATCCGCAAGACCTACATCGGCTTTTTGGACCCGGTCACTTTGATTTCGAAGTCAAAGCTGACTCTGAACCGTCACAACGACCCATTTTATCAGACCTATTTGGTTCCACTGGAGAAACCACCGCGTCGGAACTTGAAAGCCTCGGAGCATTTGCTGCGAAAGGCCTACGAGTGGTTCGAGGAACGCATCCAGTCGCAATTTTGGGGAACCCGGAGTGGAGCCGACCTGGCCCGTTTTGTTGATTCGGTGGCCGACCGTCTCTTTTTCACCGTGATTTCGGTCACGGATGAGCTGAATGCCTTCAAGGTTTTTGAGACCTTGAACGCGCGGGGTGTTCGGCTTTCTTCCACCGACCTTCTCAAGAATTATCTCTTTTCCGTGGTTCATGGCGCGGGGGGGCACGATCATGAGATCCGCACTTTGGAAGAACGGTGGGAGACTATCCTCGGCAAGCTTGGAAGTGAAAGCGTGCCAGACTTCCTACGCGTCTATTGGAACAGCCAGAATCCCCTCACCCGCCACGCCGATCTCTTTAAATCAATCCGCAATCGCGTGAAGGAAAAAGCTCAGGTCTTTACGCTGCTTCGGGAAATGGATCGGGATGCCGATACCTATGCCGCGCTCGGGGATGCAGGGGATTCCCTGTGGACCGCCGAACAAAGCAAATTCATCCGCGAGCTGATGATGTTCAATGTGCGCCAGCCGTATTCGTTGCTTCTCGCCGCCCGGCGCGCTTTGGATGAGGCCGGATTCACACGGGTACTGCGAGCGTGTGCGGTGATCTCATTCCGTTACAACGTCATCGGGAATCTTGCCACCAACGAGCAGGAGAGAACATACAACGCTGTTGCGGAGAAAGTCGCCCGGGGCGATCTGACCGATGCCGGGGAGATCATCCGCGCTTTGCGTTCCATTTACCCGTCGGATGAGCAGTTTCGATCCGCTTTCGCCGAGAAGCAAATCCGCACCACGACCGCCAGAAATAGCAAGGTGATGCGCTACATTCTTTTCGAATTGGAGCGGCAGACCAGCAATCATGCCTTCGACTATCTGAGCGACAAATACAGCATCGAGCATGTGCTGCCACAACACCCGGATCAGAATT
The DNA here is from genome assembly GCA_046719555.1 of Verrucomicrobiia bacterium. Lineage (GTDB taxonomy): Bacteria > Verrucomicrobiota > Verrucomicrobiia > Methylacidiphilales > CALFVM01 > CALFVM01. The sequence goes on from JBDNCR010000088.1 coordinate 2,504, forward strand.
GGGCCACCTTCACAGATGAACAGGTGGATCGCTACGTCTATCGCATCGGGAATATGACGCCTCTCCAAGCAGGTGCTAACCGGGATCTGGGCACGGCGAATTTTGCGGAAAAGAAGAGGATCTATGCGGAATCCGAGTTCCAGATCACTTCAAGCATCAGCAGGGAGTTTGCAGAATGGACCCCGGACAGCATTGCTTCGCGCCAACAGGCATTGGCCCGGCAGGCCACTTCGATCTGGCGGCTTTCTGAATTCAATCACTAAATCCCCATGGCCATCACCAATCGCGAACGTATTGACCGGGGGCTTGAGCAAGTCAGGCTCGGGCTGAGCCCGTTTCTCGAGAGGGAACTGTCCGGCGTCCTTGGCCCCAACTGGGTGGCCACCGTGCGGCAAACCTTTCCGCGTCTGGAAACGGACGAGTCAGGCAAGCCGCGTTTCGACACCTACGCCATTTTCAAGGTGATGCAGGATCAGTGGCACGCGGTCTTTCGCAACATTCTCGGGCCGACGGAACGCTCCTATGTGGTCGAGTTGGCCGATGTGCGCAACGCTCATGCCCACGAGAAAACCTTTTCTTACGAGGACACCGAGCGGGCTCTCGATACCATGCGCCGCCTCCTGCAAGCCGCCAATGCAACCGCCCAGGCGGGCGTGGTCGGGGAGATGCGCAAGGAGCTGATCCGCGTGCAGCAGGCGGAAGATTCCCGGCGCGAAACCCGGAGGGCCCAGGCGCTGCACGGAACCCCCATCGCCGGGCTGAAACCGTGGCGGGAAGTCATCACCCCCCACGATGACGTGGCCCAGGGACGCTATATGGAAGCGGAGTTCGCCGCGGATCTTGATCTGGTTCACAAAGGAGAAGCTCCGGCGGAGTATTCCGATCCGCGTGAGTTTTTCGCCCGGACTTTTTTGACCGATGGGCTGCGGGAGTTGCTTGCCATCGGCGTCCGGCGATTGACCGGTGCGGGAGCCGATCCTGTGGTGGAGCTGCAAACCAATTTCGGGGGTGGCAAAACCCACTCGATGCTCGCGCTCTACCATCTTTTCAGTGGGGTGAAACCGACGGATTTGCCCGGCTTGGACCAGCTCTGCGATGAACTGGGGATTTCCACGCTGCCCAAGGCCAAGAGAGCCGTTCTGGTGGGGGTCAATCTGAGCGCTGCCGAGTCGCGCCGCAAGCCGGATGGCTGTGGGGTTTCAACCCTGTGGGGCGAGCTGGCCTGGCAATTGGGCGGCAGGGAAGGCTACGCCATGGTGGAAAAGTCGGACCAAGCCGGGACGAGTCCAGGCAAGGAGTTGATCTCCGACCTCCTCCGAAAATTTAGCCCTTGCCTGATTCTGATTGATGAATGGGTGGCGTTGCTCCGGCAGTTACCGGATGAGGATGGGCTGGCGGCGGGGTCGTTCGGTTCAAACATCACCTTTGCCCAGGCGCTGACCGAAGCGGTGAAAGGCGTGCCTCAGGCGCTGGTGGTGGCCAGCCTCCCGCAGTCGAGCATCGAAGTGGGCGGCACCCGCGGGGAAAAAGCCCTCAAGGACCTCTCGAATGTCATCAAACGCGTGGCCAAGCCTTGGAGGCCTGCGAGTACCAACGAGGGCTTCGAAATCGTGCGCAGACGGCTTTTCAATACCAGCATGGATTTCCCCGCCCGCGACGCGGTGGTCAAGGCCTTCAGTGATCTGTATCGGGAGCAGGCAGGGGAGTTTCCCTCCGAGTGCCGGGAGCTGGATTACCGGAAAAAAATGGAGGCCAGCTACCCGATTCACCCCGAACTTTTTCAGCAATTTGAACAGGCGTGGGCCACGCTGGAAAAATTCCAGCGCACACGCGGCATCCTGCGTTTGATGGCGGCCGTGATCCACGAACTCTGGCAGCGCGGCGACCGCAATCTGCTCATTCTGCCTGCTTCCATCACGCTGGATGCCCCCCGCGTGATGTCGCTCATCACCGAATGCCTCCCCGATGGGGCACAATGGGAAGCGGTGATCAGCAAAGATATTGATGGAGCGGAATCCCTGCCGCAAAGCCTCGACTCCGCTCACCCGAACCTCGGACGCTATTCCGCCTCCCGCCGGGTGGCACGAACCATTTTCATGGGCTCGGCGCCGACGATCATGGCCAACACGCCGGGGCTGGACGATCAACGACTGCGGCTGGGGTGCACCCAACCCGGCGAGAGTGTCTCGACATTCGGAGACGCCCTCCGGCGGCTTACCGACCAAGCGGTGCATCTCTATGTGGACAAAGGCAGGTATTGGTATTCGCTCAAGGCCACGGTTTCCCGACTCGCCCGCGAACGCGCCGAACAGCTCAAAGGAGCGCCCGAAGTGGAGCAGGAAATCATCCGCCGGCTTCGGTTGGAACGGGAGAAAGGCCAGTTTGCCGGGCTTCACATTGCTCCGGAAAACACGGGCGATGTGGCGGACGAACCCAACGCCAGGCTCGTGATTCTTGGCCCGTCGCACACGCACAGCCGGGGACGCGCGGATACTCCCGCCAGACAAGCCGCCATGAACCTGTTGACGCATCGGGGAAACAGCCCGCGCATCTATCGCAACACTCTGGTTTTTCTGGCCCCCGACGCGGATCGGGCAAGGGAACTCGATGAATCGGTGCGACAGTTTCTGGCATGGAAAAGCATCCGGGATGAAGCGGAAGCCGATGCGCTCGACATCAGCAACTTTGCGAAAGGCCAGGCGCGAACCAAAACCGAAGAAGCCGACCGGGCTTGTGCGGTGCGATTGAAAGAAACCTGGGCATGGACGCTCGTTCCCGGGCAGAGTGACCCGCAGAAATCAGAGATCGAATGGGAAGAGGTCAACGTGGGAGGCGGCGACCACCCTCTCGCGGCCAAAGTTTCCAAAAAATTGGTGGATCAGGAGCAGCTTTTGCCCGTGTTAGGTGCTCCCCGGCTGTGCATGGAATTGGATCGCCTGCTCTGGAAGAATGGCGACCATGTGAACTTGAAGCACGTTGCCGAATGCTTCGCCTCCTACTTGTATTTGCCACGATTGAGTAAACGGGACGTGCTGGTGCAAGCTGTCGAGTCTGCATTCACCGGAGCTTTGCTCTGCGAGTATTTTGGCTACGCCAGTGGGTTCGATGAAGCCACAGGACGCTACACCGGCCTTCAAACCTGCACGCTTCAAACGGCCGTGCGGATCGATGGCTCCAGCCTTTTGGTAAAGCCCGAGATTGCGGAAGCACAGCTCGAGAGAGACCGACAACTTGCTGCGTCGAAATCCGGGGGGATTGAAACCTCCAGCGGAAATGAGCGAACGGAGGCAACAACGGCAAGCACGGTTCAAGAAACTTCTGGATCAGGAAGGAATTCCACGATCACCACCCCGGCCTTGCCAACACGTTTTTTTGGGTCCACGGCTCTCGATCCCACCAAAGCAGGCTTGGAGTTCTCCAAGCTGATGACTGAAGTTGTGGAGCATTTCACGAAAAAGCTCGGGACGAAAGTGCGCATTTCCGTGGAGATCGAGGCGACCGCCAGCGAAGGTTTCGACCCAACCACCCTGCGCATTGTGAAAGAGAATACCAAGGTCCTCAAGTGGGATCAGGCGGAATTTTCTGACTGATTCGATGGCTGTTCCCTGATCCACTTTTTCAGAAATCATTCTGGACCGCGCTTGGAGTTGCCGTCCGCGGCTTGCAAAATGCTCTCGCCGATGACGTGTGCGGCATCCACCCACCGTTTACATTCGCTGACGGTGGGGTGGTCCTTCCTGTTGGACCAAACGGTTTCTGCGTTCTCGTGGCTGCGGGCCTTGTCTGCTTTCTTACAAGTGCCTCTGCCACCGGAATGGGGATACCCGCTCTCATGCGCGTCATTTCGAGCCACCTCAGAAAGTGGACTCCCGGAGACCAGCTTCTTCGCAAAAGCCTTGATCTTCCGTCTCCCCGCCTTCTGCCACGCCACATTGAATTGTGGATAGCCAGCGCTGCGCTGGATGATGTAGATTCGCACGGTGGCCTCGGCAGTCCCCAAGATCACGATCCCGCCCCTGCGTGAAAGTTGCTTCGGTATAGGCCGTGGCCGTGGCGTCAACGATTTGGGTGGAATTCCGTGTGGAAAATTTTGGTTCGCCCCCGCCAATCGCCCGCCGGCCTTGTATTTGCGCGCCTCTTCGGCTACAGCATTTCTGGACGGGCCACCGAATGGCTTCCCGCGTCACGCCCCAGGCTTAGTCGCTTCCCTCCTGGCATGGGTCGCGCCACGGGGATCC
>JBDNCR010000089.1:0-6719 GCA_046719555.1 Verrucomicrobiia bacterium
TCGCTACGCCTGGGCGCGACTCCACACCCAGTCCACTGACCTCGCCCCCATGCGTGCCCGCTGGGTCCAAGATGGCGGTGCCCGCCTCTGCCACTATCTCCGCGTGGAGCTGGACCAGACCTCGCCTCGCCCCCTGCCGACAGGACTGATCGCCTGCAACCACATCAGCTACCTCGACATCCCCGTCATCGCGGCCCACTTCCCCTGCGCCTTCATCTCCAAAGCTGAAGTCAAAAACTGGCCCCTCTTCGGATGGCTGGCCCAAGCCGCCGGCAGCCTCTTCCTCAAACGCGAAAGCCGCACCGCCACCCGTGACATCGCCGCCGCCATGCGCGCCCGTCTCCATGCCGGCGAACGCCTGGTCGTCTTCCCCGAAGGCACCAGCTCCGACGGCTCGACCGTTCTCCCCTTCCGCCCCGCCCTCTTCGCCGCCGCCATCGAAGCCCGGGCCCGCGTCGTCCCGGCCGCCCTCACCTATCACCTTGATCAGGGAACCGTCGCTCGTGACATCGCCTACTGGGGCGACATGACCCTCTTTCCCCACCTCTGCCATCTCCTCGGCCAGCGCCGCATCCGTGCCCGCTTCACCTGGGGCCTCCCCATCGACCCTCTACCCGACCGCAAACAACTTGCCGCCGAAGCCCACCGCCAAGTTCTCGCCCTGCACTCGGGCCTCATCAACACCTGACCCCAGCTTAACCCCTCGGCTCGGGCTCCTCCTTTGCCCAGCGAATGACCGCCGCCGTAATCAAATCCGCAAACTCCCGAAAAAGACTTCGCCACGGCCGACCCTCAATCTCCTGCACCCCGTCAAAATCACCCGCCTGCAGCCGCTCATACGTAAGACGATGGTTCATATACGGACCTTCGATAAACACCGTCGGCCCCGGAAACAACCGGTTGGCCAGGAGATTGCGCCCAAACACATACGGATTCTCCGACACCCGGTGAGTCGCCTCGGACCCGACGTAGGTCTCTGGAGGTAAATCCCAGGTTTCCTTCATCGCCTCACCCACCCGATTGGCCACCGCAATCTCGGTCGAGCTCGTTCCCTCCAGCAGCTTTCGGAACAGCGCAAACTTCATGTCATCAAAGACCAACTCCTCCCGCATGAACGAACCAAGAACAAACACCACCAATCGGTTGACCTCCACAAACCGTCCGGGCCCCGCGGGCTCCGGCGCGGCATTAAAATGGACACACAACGTCAGATCGGGCCGCAACCTCTCCAGCAACGTGGCTCGTGCCTGAATCTCAGCCGTTCGGTAAAAAAGCGCTTCCGCCCGTCGCCTGGCCCACCAGGCCAAACGCTCCGGACGACTCACATTCGGATGCCGTTCGGCCAGACCGAGAATCGCCTCCAACTCAAAATCAACCGGCCGAAAAGGCGTCACCGGTTGGTAACCATACTTCGTCCAAACCACCTCCGCCCCCGCCGCCCGCAGCCGCGTCTCCAACAACCGGCAGGTGATCATGTTCAATTCCGCCTCCATCACCGGGCGGCGGCTGCCCACCTTAAACCAACGTTCCTCCATCTGCGCCCAATCCCCCCCCAGATGCCCAGGGTCCAAGGCAATTCTCAACCCCCGCAGCGGCTGCTCCGCCGTGGCCCCCCGCACCTCAGCCGTCAAGGCCGGAGCAGGTCGGAACGCCGCCGGGGACCTCGCCTCGTTGCCTGGAGCAAACACCAACGTCCAGAGCCGTTCGGTCTTCTCCAGATCGCGGTAAACCTCCACCCGTTCATCATTCAGATCCAGGTAGTCGAACAGAGCCCCATCCCGTGAATAAACCTCGCGGATCAACCGCTCAAACTCGGCGCGTCCCATCCTGCCCTGATACCGATCCAGCACCCGCCATTCCGGCTCCGGAGCCAGAGGCGTCAACCGCGCCCTCGACCCTTCCCCCGAATCTTCCGCCAGCAACATCGCCGGCAACCCGACCGCTGCAGAAGCCAAAAAGGGAAGCGGCCAACCCACGGGACATCCACCCGTCAAAGCCGCCGCAGATTCAGATTCAAATTCAGAATCTGGCCCGTCTCGGCCGAAACCCGCGCCTTGCCAATCTCCACCTCCCGCGTCTTGCCCTGCCGATCCGGCGCACTCTCGGCAAACAACGTAACCTGCCAGATCCCCGGTGCCCCGGGCGCCTTATCCTCCTTGCGCAACCACATCTCCACACTGGTCAACTTCACATTCTTCAGCGGCGTCGACCGCTGCAATGCCTGCAGCACGGCCGAAGAATCCAGCTTCAACGTCCGCGGCTCAATGATCTCCTCCAACTTATACGACGCCAACCGCATCCGATTCATCTGCGTGTAGCCTTCCTGGATCGCAATGATGGTGTTCCCCGCCACCCGCACCATCGTCCCGTTCTGCTGCGCGTAAGGATCAAAAAACAGCACATGCCACTCCACCGGCATCAACCCCACGCTGGAACGCGGCCCGAAAATCTGCACCAGCTTATTCCGAGCCTCATCATTCACCTCCCGCTTCGCCAACTCCACCGCCTGAAAGGCGGTTAACGGCTTCGGTTGCCCGAGGGCCCAATTCCCCACGGCCAAAAAAAAGATCAAAGCGAACAAACGCATCATCATGAGGTAGCAAAGGCCTCTCCCGGACGCAACGGGCTTTTCCTCACCCTAATGACACCCGCACCCGGAATCTCCGCAACATTCCCCCTTTTTCAGATCCTCCTCCGTCGGCACCCGCCCCAACTCGAACGTCTTGCCCACGCAATCATGAATCCGCGCCTGAATCCGATGCGCCAACTGCTGCGCATCAAAAAAACCGCGGATCACCGGCTCCTCAAACAGCGCATCCCGTTCGTCCTCAAAAGCCGCAATCTCCTGAGCCGACAACCGCTCCCCACTCATCTGGCGGCGTTGCAGCTCCTCCCCTTTCCCTTGCATCCGCGCCAACTTCTCCTGCGCAGCCGGGTTGGCAAAAAACGTCTCCACCTTCGGACGGAGCGCTTGGAACTCGGGATCCTCAAGAATAGCACGGCAAAGCTCGAAGAGCTTATCATCAAAACGAGTTGAATTGGAAATCATGCCCGAACAGCAAAGCCGGGATTTGCCGGATAGGCAATGGCCATTCACCACCGATTGTGGCACCCTGTTCCCATGGCTGTCCTTTGGCTCGCCCCCCTTTTCCTCCTCCTGGCCTTACTCAGCCCCAGCCAGGCCAACCTCCCTCGCCACTCCGCACCCGAAGCCGAAGCCTGGTGGCGCCAACACCCCACCCCCGAAACCTGGCAGCCGGCCGGCGCCGAACTCCTCGCCTCCTGCCGCACCTGGTTCCAACCTGACCGACCCGACACCTGGGGTCCCGATTACCGGGGCTGGTTCGATCTGGCCCGCTGGACCCAGCTCGGTTCCCCCGAAATCCTCGCCCGCGCCAGGATTGACCCCGACACCTTCATCGCCTTGGCCCGCTCTCCCGGACTGATCTCCACCGTTCTCGCCTCCCTCCATCCCAACGACGATCCTGCGGGCGCCCTCGCCATCCTCGCCTCCCTCATTCGCCGCGACCCCGACGGCGTCCGCGACTTTCCCCAACTGGCCACCGCCCTCGCCGTGGTCTGGGACCAACCCTTCCCCCGCGACTGGCCTCACCCGCAAGTCCATCGCGCCTCCCTGCTCCTCAGCACCGGCTCCGTCGCCGACCGCTTCGCCGACTTCGTGGCCCAAGAACGCCGGGGTCGCCTCGAATTTCGCCTCCGCGACCTCACCGTCGATGAATTGATTTTCGTCGTGGACACCCCCGTGGCCGAGTCCGAGTTCCAATGGGCTCGGGAAAACTTCCGCACCTCCCTCAACCAATTCGACCGGGTCTTCTTCCAAGTCCCCTACAACCACCACCGCCTCCGGGAACGAGCCTTCGTCTGGCCCGCCGACCTGCCCTACTCCCTCGACCACATCCTCAACCGCGGCGGCATCTGCGTGGACCAAGCCTACTTCGCCGCCACCGTCGGCAAAGCTCGCGGCATCCCCACCCTCCTCTTCGTCGGTCAAGGGCGCGACGGAGGCCACGCCTGGGTCGGCTACCTCAAGCGAAACCGGACCTGGGACCTCGACGTCGGTCGCTACGCCGAACAAAACTACCCCGTCGGCACCGCCTTCAACCCACAAACCTGGGAACCGGTCAAAGACTCCGAACTCATTCACCACGCCACCTCCGTCCTCCGCAACTCCCGCTTCCCCGACGCCGCCTGGCTCCTCCGTTGGGCCCAGGACAACCCCCAAGCCCCATGGCACGGCGAGACCATCGAACTCGCCCGCTCCCTCCTCCCCAACTGGATCGAACCGTGGCGGGCCCGCGCCCGCTGGCTCGCCGCCTCCGGTGCCGACCCCCGCGACCAACGCGACCTCCTCCGCGCCTGGACCTCCCAATTCCCCCGCATGCCCGACTTCAAAGTCGAAGGCCAGGAACGCCTCGCCCAACTCCTCCTCGCCTCCGGCGACACCACCGCCGCCGCCCTGGTCCAGCAGGAAATCATCCGCCAAAACCGCCGCAAACGATTCGACCTCGGCCTCGGCACCGCCGTCGAAACCCTCCTCAACCGACTCGACCAAAAAGACTGGCGCGGAGCCGACCTCGAATTCCGTCGCCTCTTCCGCCAATTCGACGTCCGCTCCGGCGGCAGCCTCTTCTATCAGGTCGTCAAACCCTACATCGAAACCCTCTGCGACGAAGGCCAAGCTCGCCAAGCCCGCGCCGCCCTTGACTTCGCCCGAAAAAACTTCGGTCCCGACCCAGTGGGCATTCTCAGCATGGAATTCGAACGGCTCGACACCCTCATCACCCAAGCCGGCGGCTAGCCCTCCCCCACTTGTTTTCCCCGCCCCATGGGCCATCTTCCCCACCCGTGACCGCTTGGTTCGACCCCGGCTACTACCTTCCCCTGCCGGAAGGCCATCCCTTCCCCATGGAAAAATTCCCCCAAGCCGCCCGGCTCATCGCCCAAGAATGCCCCAATCTCCCCATCCTCTCCCCTCCCCCGGTCACCGCAGCCGACCTCGCCCGCGTTCACTGCCCGGACTATCTCAACCGCATTCAAACCGGCCAACTCGACCGCACCGAGCAACTCAAACTCGGACTCCCCTGGACCCCCGAACTCTACTCCCGCTCCGCTCTCGAAGCTGGCGGCACCCTCGCCGCCGCCCACGCTGCCCTCCGCGACGGTCTCGCCTTCAACCTCGCTGGCGGCACCCACCACGCCTCCCCCTCCGCCGGGGCCGGATTCTGCGTCTTCAACGACGTCGCCATCGCCATTCTCTCCCTCCGGGCCCAACTCGGACCCGCCCGAGTCGCCATCATCGATACCGACGCCCACCAGGGCGATGGCACCCATGCCATCTTTACCAACGACCCCCTCGTCCGCACCTTCTCCATTCATGTCGGCCGTAACTATCCCAGCCGCAAAGTCCCCGGCACCGTCGATATCGAACTGCCCCGCTGGGTCACAGGTCCAGAATACTTGACCACCCTCCAATCCACACTCCCCTCCTTCCTTCAACCCGGTGCCGACCTCCTCTTTTGGATCACCGGCGCAGACCTCCACGCCGACGACCGCTTCGGTCAAATGCGCCTCGGCCACGCCGACCTCACCGCTCGCGACCGCCTCGTCACCCGCCACCTCCTCGACCTTGGCCGACCCCTCATCGTCGTCTATGGAGGCGGCTACCACCGGACCCCAGGCATGACCGCGCGCCTCCACGCCAACACCGTCCGCACCATCTTCCGCCTTGCCACAACCTCCTCCCCACTCCCCGAACAGCGTTCCGCCTAAGCCGCCCCTCTCCTTCCTCCGGCCCCCTACAGTAACCACGTCTCCAACGCGGCATCCTCCCCTTCCCTCCCCTTTCGGCCCCTTGGCCCTGCGCCTCGACTTTCCTTCCCAGGCGGAGGGAACACCATCTCCACCGATTGCCCCAACACCCCGGCAAGCCGATAAGCCAGATCAAGGCTCGGACCCCACTTGCCTTGCTCCAGCGCAATCACACACTGACGCGTGACCCCAACCCGCTCCGCCAACGCCGCCTGACTCAAGCCCAAGGCCTCCCGAAACTCACGCAATCGGTTAAGCATTGTTTACACTTGGCCACATCCACCTATATGTCAAGCTTGCTTTACTTGCATTCTCTCAGAAGGCCCCGCCCATCAACCGGTCGCCCTTCCCCCCACCCGGTCCGGCCCCCTCTTCCCTAAAAGCTCAAGTTATGGTTAACTCCCGGTTTCATCATGTGGGCCAAAATCTGCGGCATGACCAACCTCCCCGACGCCCAACATGCGGCCGCGTGCGGGGCGGACGCCGTTGGGTTTGTCCTTTATCCCCACAGCAAACGGTTCCTCCCCCCGGACCAAGCCGCCTCCATCGCTCGCAACCTCCCCCCAGGAGTTGAGCGAGTCGCCGTCGTCGTTGACCTGCCTGAACAAGAACTCCTCCACTTGGCCCAAAGCCAAAGCTTCGACACCTTTCAACTCCACGGAGACGAATCTCTCGAACTCGTCCACCGTCTTACCGCATCGGGGCTCCGCCTCATCAAAGCCATTGGCTGCCCTCCCACCCCGGGTCTAATTGACCAGTGGGCCCAAAACCCGGAACCCGACCGATTTCTTCTCGACAAAGCCAGCCCTGCCCACGGAGGCACCGGAGAGCCCGTTGACTGGGATCTCGCCGCCCGCTGGGTGCCCGCCCTCCGACGCCCGGTCATCCTC
>JBDNCR010000009.1:0-13161 GCA_046719555.1 Verrucomicrobiia bacterium
GCCTGGGTGAAGGTGGCGAGGGCAGCGGTGTTGGACGGGGGAGGGTAGGCGGCGGAGGGGGATTGGCGTTCGGCCAGGAGGGTGCCTTGGGAGGAGACCAGCCAGACGTGGTCGATGGCGAGGGATTCGAGGGCGGTGGGGGCGATGTTGGAGTCGAGGAATTTGCGGTCTTGGGTCCGGAAGAAGGCCGCCATCTCGGACCAATAGGCGTAGTCCCAGACGTTCCGGCGCAGGACATCGATTTTTTGGTCGAGGTAGGCGCGGCAACGGAGGGTTTCGACGGAGGCCTGGTTTTTTTCCAGGGACTCGAAGCGGGCGATGATGCGGGCGTGAATGACGGAGAGGATGAGGAGGGCGACAGCGATGGCGAAGAGGAGGAGGTAGGCGACCGTGATCCATTGAAGGCTGCGATAGGGTCGGATGGGTGTGGCGGAGAACGTCACGAGATTACGTAAGCGCATTGGAGACGGGTGAGCAATCACGGGGAAGGGGTCGATTTTGGTTGGTCGAGCGGGCGGGTCGGTTTAGGGTCCGGCGCTGGTGAAGCCAGGTGTTGTGCGTGTTGTTGTGGGGTCACCGGCGCTGAGTTTGTTTTTGGGCGGGTTGCTGGCGGTGGTTGCGTTGGCTTGGGTGGCGCCGGAGTGGGGGGTGGCTGATGGGCCGTTGAAGACGGGATGGTTGACGAAGGCGGGGGTGGTTTTGATTTTTGTGGCGCAGGGTTTGAGTTTGCCGACGGAGACGTTGCGGTTGGGTTTGGCGAATTGGCGGTTGCACGGGTTTTGTTTGCTGGGGATTTTTGTGGTTTTTCCGGCGATGGTGCTGCCGGTGGTTTGGTTGTGTCGGGGGTGGCTGACGGCGGAGTTGCAGATTGGGTTGGTGTTTTTGGCGTTTTTGCCGACGACGATTTCGACGGCGGTGGTTTTTACGGGTCAGGCGGGGGGGGATGTGGCGGGAGCGTTGTTCAATGTGACGTTGGCGAATGTGGTGGGGATTTTGATTACTCCGGCGATTTTGGCGGGGGCGTTGGCGGTGGAGACGGGGAGGTCGGTGCCGCTGGCGCCTTTGTTGGGACAGATTGCGCTATTGATTTTATTGCCGTTTGCGGTGGGGCAGATGTTTCATGGGAGGGTCAAGGGATGGGTAGGTCGGCACAAGGCGGCGCTGGGGCACGGGTCGAATGGGGTGATTCTTTTCATTGTGTATGCGGCGTTGTGTGAGTTGTTTGCGGCTCGGGATGCCGGGGTTTTGGAGGGTGCGCCGTGGGTGCCGGCGTTGATGTTGTGTCTTTTGTTTCTTGGGGGGAGCCGGGTGTTGGCCGGGGCGGTGTTGCGACGGCTGGCGTGGGGTGTGGAGACGAAGTTGGCAGCGTTTTTTTGTTCGACGGAGAAGACGTTGGCGGCGGGGGTGCCGATGGCGACGTTGGTGTTTGAGGCGGCGGGGGCGGAGGTTGCGGTGGCCCCGGCGTTGGTGTTGTTACCGATTTTGTTGTATCATCCGATGCAGTTGGCGACGGATAGTATTCTGGCGCAGGGCTTGGCGGGGCGATGGTTGAGGCGAGGGTCGGAGGAGGGGCTGGGGTGATGGGTCAGGAGTTGGGGGGCGGGGCGGTGCGGACGGTGGCGAGGTCGATGGAGACGAGGATGTTGGAGGAGGGGACGGAGAATTCGAGGGTGTCGAGGGAGGTTTCGATGACGGCGACGCCGAGGCCGGAGAGGCTGCCGTGGAGGAAGTAGGCGCGGGTTTTGTCGGGGATCCGGTTCCAGGACCGTTTGACATCTTCGACGTGATCGAGGATGCGGGCGTGTCCGGTGAAGGTGATGACGCGACTCATGTCGGGGTGGGTAAAGACCCATTGGACCTCGGGGTGCGTGCGGATGTGAGCAACTTTGCGGCTGGTGATGGCGGTGAGGGCGAGGAGTTGGTCGAAGTTACCCTGGGTGACACAGGCCATCCAGCGGGCGCGGGGGCAGCCCTGGGCATCGACGGTGCAGAGGAGACCGTAGGCGGTGCCGGAGGTGAGTTCGCGGGCGGTGTGGAGAATTTCTTGGAGGGAAGGTTGCGGGGCGGGTTGGTGGCTGGCGGGCGGAGGCACGTGGAGCACGGATGATTATTGCGCCAAAGGAGCCTCGCTGAGCAACGTTATTTCATTGCCCCGAATGGTCATGATGCCGCTAAGGGTAAAGGTGGTTTCGCGGTCGGGGCAATGGATGACGATGCGGCTGAGGTCGGAGATGGTGAGGAAGAGGTGGGCGTCGGGGGTGACTTGCCAGACGCTTTGGCGGGCGTGGATTTCGAGTTGGCAGGCCAGGGCGCGATAGATGACGCCGAGGGGGGAGCAGATGGAGACGACCAGGAGGGGTTCATCCCGGTGGGAACGGAGTTCGAGGGGGGGGTGGGGTCGGCCCGACTTGGCGGGTTTGGCCATGGGGTGAGGCTGCGCTGGCGTCGGGGTTTCGTCTCCGCACGGGATGGTTTTGCTTGTGCAGATCTTGCCGGAAGGAGGTTGTCAGGCGGGATGAAATCTTTAGGCTTTCGGGGTGAGTTCGACCGCCCGAGCCGCTTTGACGAAGCTGGCAGACTCAGCGATTTACCGAGATTATGAGCGGGCATTTTCGCTGGCGACGGGGTTGCCGTTGTCGTTGCGTGGGGGGGAGACGGCGGGGTTGGTTCACCATGGTAAGGAGGCCGAGAATCCGTTTTGCCGTTTGATGGCGTCGGCGAGTCGATCGTGTGCGGCTTGTTTGGAGGTGCAGGAGGCGTTGGCTCGGGGGGAAGGGGTTGAGCCGAAGACGGTGGTTTGTTTTGCGGGGTTGTGTGACACGGCGGTGCCGATTCGGAGTGGGCAGGCGCTGCTGGGTTATTTGCAGACGGGTCAGGTGATGGTGCGAAAGCCAACACGGGAGCAGTTCAGGCGGGTGACCAAGCAGTTGTTGGGGTGGGGGTTGCAGGTTGATTTGAAGCGGGTGGAGGAGGCTTATTTCCATTCTCGGGTGATTCCGCCGGAGCAGTATGAGGCGGTGATTCGGTTGCTGACGATTTTTGCGCAGCATTTGGCGGCGGCGGCCAACCAGATCACGGTGCAGGAGCGGACGCAGGAGCCGGTTCAGGTGATGAAGGCGCGGGAGTTTATTGAGGTGCATCAGGCGGAGGATTTGTCGCTGGATCAGGTGGCGGCGTATGTGCACACGAGCACGTATTATTTTTGCAAGTTGTTCAAGCGGGCAACGGGGATGACGTTTACGGAGTATTTGACGCGGGTCAGGATTGAGAAGGCGCGGGCGTTGTTGGCCAATCGGCAGAAGCGGGTTTCTGAGATTGCGTTTGAGGTGGGGTTCCAGTCGCTGTCGCAGTTTAATCGGGCGTTTCTGCGGATTTGCGGGCAATCGCCGAGTCAGTATCGGAGCCGGGAATTGGCAGGGTGAGGCGGGGCGGGGCTTGCCAAGGGTGAGGGGATTTGGCTTGCTGGTGCGATATGTGCGCGGGGCCGGTGGCGTTAAGGTTGAAGGATCGGGTGGGGTTGGGGTTGCTTTTCGCGGTTTGGCTGATTCCGGGTTTGTTTGGGCGGGATCCGTGGAAGGCGGATGAGGCGTATTCGTTCGGGTTGGTGTGGCACATGGTGGAGACGGGGGATTATTTGGTGCCGACGTTGGGTGGGGAGCCTTTTATGGAGAAGCCGCCGTTGTTGTATCCGGTGGCGGCTTTTTTTGTGAAGACGATGTCGTGGTTGTTGGCGCCACATGATGCGGCGCGGTTGGCGGTGATTTTTTTTCATGGGTTGACGTTGGGGTTGGTGGCTTGGGTGTCGCGTCGGTTGAATGGGCCTGGGCTGGGGTGGGTGGCGCCGGTGTTGTTGATCGGGGCGCCGGGGTTGTTGCATACGGGGCATTTGTTGGTGACGGATGTGGCGCTGTTGACGACGTTTGCGGTGGCGATGGCGGGGTGGGCGTGGAGTCGGGAGCGACCGGTGCTGGGAGGGTTGGTGGTGGGGTTGGGAGCAGGTTTGTCGTTTTTGGCGAAGGGGATGATTGGACCGGGGGTGCTGGGGCTAACGACGGTGGGGTTGTTGGTGTTTCCGGCGTGGCGGACGCGGGCGTATGTGTTGAAGACGATGCCGTGCGCGTTGGCGGCGGTATTGCCGGCGATGGTGTTGTGGCCGTAGGGGTTGTATTTGCGGGATCCGGCGTTGTTTGAGGAGTGGTTGTTTGATCAGAATTTGGCCCGGTTCAGCGGGGCGCGGGAGAAGTCGTTTGAGCATACGCCTTTTTTCTTTTTTGTGACGTTGTTGTGGTATGCGTTGCCGGCGACGCCTTTGGTGTTGTGGACGCTCTGGCGGGAAGGGTGGCGGGGGCTGAGGCGGCGGGAGGTGAGTTTGCCGCTGACGATTTTGGTGGTGATGCTGGGGGTGCTGACGGTTTCAGGTCAGAAGCGGGAGATTTATGCGATGCCGATGCTGGCGCCGCTTGCGGTGTTGGCGGCGCGGCAGTTGGATACGGTTCCGAGCTGGTTTCGGCAAGGGTTCCGTGGGGTGGCGTGGGTGGGGTTCAGTGGGTTGGTGGCGGCGGTGTGGCTGGGGTGGGTGGCGCAGGTTTGGGGTTGGCCGGCGGGTTTGGCCGAGCGGTTTGAACAGGCGATTCCGGGTTATCGTTTGGGGGTGGAGCCGGTGTTGGTGGGGCTGGGGTTTTTGGGGACGGTCGGGTGGGTGGCCCGGCTTTGGCTGGCGCGTGGAGCGGAGGGGAGGACAAGTGCGGTGACGTGGGCGGCGGGGATGGCGACGGTTTATTTGTTGGTGATGACGTTGTGGCTACCGGCGACGAATTTTAATATGACGTTTGGCCCGACGTTTATGGAGTTGAAGGCGGTGGTTGAGGAGAAGGGTGTGGGGCCGTTGGGCAGTGAGGGGTTGGGTGAGCCGCAGCGGGGGATGTTGCATTATTACGCGGGGTTGAAGACACGGCGGGTGGAGGTGGATCCGGAGGTTTACGGGGAGGTGAATTGGTTTTTGATTCAGGGGGATTATCGGCCGGGGCGGGAGTTGTTGATGGGTCCGCCGAAGGTGGGGGAGTGGGAGTTGGTGTGGGAGGGACGGCGGTCGGGGAAGGAATCGTTCCGGCTTTATCGGAAGGTGACGAGGTTGGGATCAAGTAATGAGGTGACGGATGAGCGATGAGTTTTTGCCGTTTTCGCGGCCTTCAATCAGTGAGGAGGCGGTGGCGGAGGTGGTGGCGTGTTTGAAGTCGGGTTGGATTACGACGGGGCCACGGACGCAGCGTTTTGAGGCGATGTTGGGGGAGTATTTTGGAGTGGAGGGGGTGCAGGTGTGTTCGTCGGCGACGGCGGGGTTGTTGATGGCGTTATTGGCGTTGGATTTGGAGCCGGGGGATGAGGTGGTGACCAGTCCGCTGACGTTTGCGGCGACGTTGAATACGATTGTCTTGGCGGGAGGGAAGCCGGTGTTGGCCGATATTGATCCGGAGACTTATAATGTTTGTCCGGAACGTTTGGCGGCGGTGATTACCGAGCGGACGCGGGCGGTGGTGCCGGTGCATTTTGCGGGTCGGGCGGCGGATTTGGATGCGATTTACCGTTTAGCCGAGGCAAGAGGTTTGCGGGTGATTGAGGATGCGGCCCATGCGATCGGGACGGAGTTTCGGGGAAGGAAGATTGGGAGTTTTGGAGATACTCAGGTGTTTTCGTTTCATCCGAACAAGAACATGACGACGGGGGAGGGAGGTTGTGTGGTGACGCGGGATGCGAGGATGAGGGATCGGATCATGAAGTTGCGGTTTCACGGGATTGACCGGAACGCTTGGGATCGGTTTTCCAAGCGTGGCTTACCGCATTATGATGTGGCGTTGGCGGGGTTTAAGTTCAATTTGATGGATTTGCAGGCGGCGCTGGGTTTACATCAGTTACCCGCGTTGGATGGATTTATCCGTCGGAGGCAGGTTTTGGCCGAACGGTATCGGAAGATGTTGGCGGGGGTGCCGGGGTTGAAGCTGCCGCCGGGGGAACCGGAGGGGGATCGGCATGCGTGGCATTTGTTTGCGCCCCGGATTGAGGCGAGGGAGGGGATGGATCGGGATCGGTTGATGGAGCTCTTGAAGGCGAGAGATATTGGGACGGGCTTGCATTATCAGGCGGTGCATTTGAGCTCGTATTATCGGGAGCGTTGGGGTTTTCGAGAGGGTCAGTTTCCAGGGGCCGAGGCGGTTTGCGCGGAGATTGTGAGTTTGCCACTGTTTCCCGATTTGACGGAGGGGGATCAGGATCGGGTGGTGAGTGCGGTGCGGGAAATTTTGGGTGGGTGAGCTAGGGGAGGGGTTGGTTGGCGAGTTTGGCTTCGGCGGCTGCTCCGGCCTGCCAAAGATCGGTGGGAGTCGGAGGGGGAGGCATGGGTTCGAAGGCCCAGGCGAGACCGAATTCGAGGCGGCCGCCCGGGGGGAGTTCGGTTTGGGGGCTGTGGAATTCGAGTTCGAGGAGTCCGGAGGCGTTGGCGGGGTTGAAGAAGCCGTAAACTTCGATGGGGGCGTGTTGTTGGGGTGAGGAGTGAATGGGGGTGGGGCGGTCGGGCCTGAGGGTGAAGAGGTAGCCATCGCGCCAGGCGGTAAGGAAGGGGCGGGGAGCGCTGAAAAAGGCTTTGCCGGCGACGCGATGGGGGTTGGTGGAGAGGTCGAGGTGGAAAAAGTTTTTGAGGGTGGTGAAGGGCCAGGGGCGCTCGCGTTCGGGGACGTTGGAGTGGAATTCGAAGCGGAAGGTTTCGCCGGGTTCGAGGGGACCGGCGGCTTGGGCGGTTGGGGGGACTCGGGTGTTGGTCCAGATGGCGAGGTTGACGGGTTGATCGGAATGATTGGTGTAGGTGGTGAGGAGGTGAAGGGTGCCGCTGGGGAGGAGGGTGAGGCGTTGGCTGACGCGACCCCCATTGAGGGGACTGAGGGGGCCGTCCCATTGGATTTGTTGCGGGCGACGTTGAATGTTTTCGATCCGGCCGAATTCGAGCCAGGGATCAGGTGGCCAGGAGAGGATGCGATTGGGTTGGGGAAGCGCGGCCCAGAAACGGGACTGGGGGCTGATCCAGACGACATGACCGAAGAGCTGAACCCACTCGGTCTCGGGTTTGGGTTGCGGGACGTTTTTGTTGGAGAGGCGGTCGAGATTTGGGGCCAGCAGGAGGTTGGGTCCCTGGGGTGGGCCGTAGTAGATGATGCGACCACCGGCATTGGGGGCGAGAACGACCTTGGCGGCGGGATTTTCCAGGGTGAGGAGGTCGGGATGGGGTCGAGGGCCGGCGGGGTAGGCGGGGGTGGTGGCAAGGAAGAGTGCAAGCCAGAGGGAGGGGCGTGAAGTCATGGGTTGGAAGGGATTTAGGGAGCGGTTGACGGGAAGGGCAAGTCTGTTGAAGGCGAGGTGTGGGTCTAGAGGTTTCCGCTTGCGCCGCGACGGGGTCTGGCCATCCTGCGGCTGTGTCTGATTTTGGGAGGCATCTGCAGTTGTTTTCAGGATCGGCTAATCGTCCGTTAGCAGAAAAGATTGCGAGTTATATCGGGGTGGAGTTGGGTTCGGCGCAGGTGACGCCTTTTCCGAACGGGGAGACGTTCGTGAAGTTCAATGAGAATATTCGTGGGGGGGATGTGTTTATCATTCAGCCGACGTGCCCGCCGACGAACCATCATTTGATGGAGCTCTTTATCATGATTGATGCGGCGCGGCGGGCCAGTGCCGATCGGATCACGGCGGTGATTCCGTTTTACGGGTATGCTCGGCAGGATCGGAAGGATCAGCCGAGGGTGCCGATTACGGCGAAGTTGGTGGCGAATTTGTTGGTGGCGTCGGGGGCGCATCGGGTGTTGACGATGGATTTGCACGCGCAGCAGATTCAGGGGTTTTTTGATATTCCGGTGGATCATCTCTATGCGGCACCGGTTTTTTACGATTATTTACGGAAGAAGGAGTTGAAGGAGTTGGTGGTGGTGTCGCCGGACGTGGGGGGGATGAAGATGGCCGCGGCTTATTCGCAGGTGTTGGGGGCGGGTTTGGCGATTGTGGCCAAGCGGCGGGTGTCGGCGACCGAGATTGAGAATCTTTATGTGGTGGGCGAGGTGAAGGACCGGGACGTGTTGATGGTGGATGACATGACGGAAACGGCGGGAACGTTGACCACGGCAGCGAGGACGTTAAAGGCGGCAGGGGCGCGGGCGATCTACGCTGGCGTGTCTCACGCGATTTTGAACGAGATCGCGCTCAATCGCCTGAAGAGCTCCGACATTGAGGAGCTGATTACGACAGATTCGACCCCGATTCAGGGAACCGATGGGCTTCCCATCACGATCCTCTCGGTGGCCCCGCTTTTGGGTGAGGGCATCAAGCGGATTCATTATGGGGAGAGCGTCTCTTCGCTGTTTGAGGTCGAGAAGGGCAAACGGCTGAAGCTGTGAGTGGGGCGTGGAGAACCATGTGGGAACCGGCCGAAGCTCCAGCTTGTTGGACTTTGGCATTAAATGTGCTTCCCCAGCAAGGCCCTGTGGATCAGCGGTGGCTGCGTTGCCGCGTTGCTCCGCAGGGTCTGTCGTCTGCCCGGTCAGTCGATGGCAACCAAGTCTGAGAAAACCCAACCAAGAAAACTATGGCAAAATACAAACTCGAATACATCTGGCTAGACGGGTATACCCCGGTGGCCAACCTTCGTAGCAAGACCACGATCAAGGAATTTGACAGCTTTCCGAAGTTGTCGGATCTGCCGATGTGGGGCTTTGACGGCAGCTCGACGAAACAGGCGGAGGGACGTTCCTCTGACTGTATGCTCAAACCGGTCGCTTGTTATCCGGATTCGACCCGGAAAAACGGGGTTCTGGTGATGTGCGAAGTGATGATGCCGGATGGCACCACGCCGCATCCTTCCAACTCCCGGGCGACGATTTTGGATGATCCCGACGCTTGGTTTGGGTTTGAGCAGGAGTATTTCCTGTTCCAAGATGGGAAGCCGCTGGGCTTTCCCTCGGACGGGTTCCCGAATCCGCAGGGTGAGTATTACACGGGTGTGGGTTACAAGAACGTGGGGGATATCGCCCGTCAGATTGTGGAGGAGCACCTGGATCTCTGCTTGGATGCCGGGATCAACCACGAGGGGATTAATGCCGAAGTGGCCAAGGGGCAGTGGGAATTCCAGATCTTCGGCAAAGGTTCGCGGACGGCGGCCGACCAAGTTTGGATGGCCCGCTATTTGCTCATCCGGTTGTGCGAGAAGTACTGTGTCGATGTGGAGTTCCATTGCAAACCGATCCGGGGCGACTGGAACGGTTCCGGGATGCACACCAATTTCTCGACCAAATACATGCGGGAAGTTGGGGGCAAAGAGTATTTCGAGAAGTTGATGGCCCAGTTCCAAAAGAACATGGATGAGCATATCGCGGTTTATGGACCGGATAATCATCTCCGGTTGACCGGGCTGCACGAGACGCAGGCGATCGACAAGTTCACCTACGGCTTGGCCGACCGCGGTTCGTCAATCCGGGTGCCCCACAGTTTCGTCAATGCGGGTTACAAGGGGTATCTGGAGGATCGGCGCCCGAATTCGCAGGGTGATCCGTACCAGATTGCCAGCCGAATTCTCAAAACCATTTCCGAGGTGCCGACCCCCTGAGGTTAGCCACGGGAACGGAATCAATTCACGCCGTCCTTCGGGACGGCGTTTTTTTTGGTGGAGAGGATGATGTTCACTGGGATGAGCGGGAAGGGGGGCAAGACCGGGCCGGGCGGGAACGAGGGCGTGCCTTAAGCAACTGGGTCTGGATTGGGGATTGTTTTTTCTTTTCGGCCTTGGCAAAGCCTGCTTGCATCCTGGGAGAAATTGCGATTAATTATTAAGCGAAAACCGAAAGGCGTTCCCATGAAAGTATCCCCCAAATCTGGTTTCACCCTTATTGAACTCCTGGTGGTCATTACGATCATCGGCATTTTGATTGGAATTGCGGTTCCAACGATTGGTAGTGCCTTGGATCGTGCCAATCAGATGAAGGACTTGAGCAACATCAAACAGGTCGGAACGCTCTTGTTTGTGAATGCGAATGATAATAACGGGCAGTTTTTTAAACGGGGGTCGACGACCTCCGAGATGTTTCAGGAGCTTTGGAAGGATGGGGGTATCTCGTCGGCGGCGGTGTTAGGTGGAACCGGGCTGAGTCCGATTGAGAATCCCGACACTTCGATTCCAGCCGAACAGATTGCTTGGCAATATATCAAGGGCTTGAAGACGAGTTCGAACGCGAATATGTCGCTGCTCATTTCCTATGGTCCATTGACCGATGTGGAAGGATTGACCAAGAAAGAGGGAGTCAATGTGTCGTCATTTACAGCGGAGAACAGTCTATGGGGCGATAAGGTCATTCTCGCTTATTACGTAGGAGGAAATGCCTCTCGGTTAACGCCCAAGGATACCACCGTGCAATTTACCCAGTCGGATATCGCCGTGGATACCAGCAAGGTGCAATTGCTGACCCGGTGATGGGAACGCTTCCTTGAAAAAAAGCCCGGAGCGATCCGGGCTTTTTTTGTGTGGGTTCAGGAAGGCCTGGGGATGGGCCCTGGCGGGGTTGGAAAGGTTGGTGGAGTTTTTGGGGGTTGCCTGATGGGGCGCATCGGTTTATTACCGCTGGATGGGTTGTTTCCGTGTCTTTGTGGGTGGGTTGATCGCTGCAATTTTGGTGGGGTGCGGGGCTGGGGACTCGGCACCGGAGGCGCGAATTGGGTTTATTGCGGAGTTGACGGGGGAGATGCCGGCGGTGGGGGCATCAAGCCGGAACGCGGCGATGATGCGAGTGGAGCGGTTGAATCAGGAGGGAGGGCTGAAGTTGCCGGACGGTCCGGTGAAGGTTCGGTTGCTAGTTGAGGATAACAATGCGAAGGGGGACCAGTCTGCAGCGGCGGCGCAGAAGTTGATCAGTCAGAATCAGGTGCTGGCTTTGGTGGGGCCGAACGCGAGTGTGGGGGCGATTCCGGCCTCGGAGATTGCGGAGGCGAACCGGGTGCCGATGATCACGCCGTGGTCGACGAATCCGAAGACGACGTTGGATGCGCGGAGTGGGCGGCCGAAAGAGTGGGTATTTCGGGCGTGTTTCATTGATCCGTTTCAGGCGCAGGTGCTGGCGAAGTTTGCGATTCAGGAGTTGGGGTTGAAGCGGGCGGCGGTGTTGTATGATGTGGCTTCGGAGGCGCCGAACGGGCAGGCGAATTTATTTCGGGAGACGTTCACAAAGGCGGGGGGAGAGGTGGTGGCCTTTGAGACGTATACGACGCGGGACCGGGATTTTTCCGCGCAGTTGACGAAGATTCGAGCGGCGGAGCCGGAGTTGATTTACCTTCCGGCGTATTACACGGATGTGCCTTTGGTGGTGGAACAGGCGCGGCGGTTGGGGATCAATGCGGTGTTTTTGGGGAGTGACGCGTGGAGCAGTCCGGAGTTGATCAAGCTGGCGGGTGGGGCAGTGGAGGGAAGTTATTTGACGAATCACTATTCGCCCGATGCGGCGACGCCGGTGGCGGCGGAGTTTATTGAGGCCTATAAACGTCGTTACGGGCAGGCTCCGGACGATGTGGCGGCGCTGACGTATGATTCGTTTGGGTTGTTGTTTGCGGCGATTGAGAAGGCAGGCAAGTTGGACCGGACCGCGGTGCGGGACGCGATGCGGACCATGGCGCCGTTTGAGGGGGTGACGGGGACGATTCAGTTCGCGGAGGGATCGGGGGATCCGGTGAAGAGTGCGGTGATTCTGCGGATTGAGGACGGCCGGTTCCAGTGGCTGATGAATGCCCAGCCCTAGGGGGCGGGGAGTGGAAACGGGCGGGATGCTCTACGTTTTCCAGCAGGCTTTGAACGCGCTTCAGCTGGGGAGTATCTATGCGCTGATTGCGCTGGGTTACACCATGGTTTACGGGGTGTTGACGATGATTAATTTTGCCCATGGGGATGTTTTCATGGTGGGGGCGTTTTTGTTTATGTTGGCGGCGACGGTGGGGGGGCTGCCGTTGGTGCCATCGTTATTGTGCGCCATGGTAGGGGCGGCGTTGCTGGGGTTGGCGGTGGAACGGGTGGCCTATCGACCGTTGCGGGAGGCGCCGCGGGTGTCGGCGGTGATTACGGCGTTGGGGTGTGGGCTTTTCATGCAGAATTTGGTGCTGAATTTGAGTCCGTATCCGAAACCGGTTCCGCTGCTGGTTCCGTCGGTGCGGTGGTCGTTGGGCGGTCTGGAGGTGACGTTGTTGCAGGGGCTGATTATTGTTTTGTCGGCGGGGCTGATGGTGGGTCTGGATACGGTGGTGCGGAAGACGAAGTTGGGCCTGGCGATGCGGGCGGTGGCGCAGGATGCGAAGCATGCGGTGTTGATGGGGGTGCCGATTAACCGGGTGATTTGTTCGACCTTTGCGATTGGGGCGGGTCTGGGCGGTTTGGCGGGGGCAATGTATGCGATGGCCTATCCGGTGATTGATGCGGGGATGGGGATGATGGTGGGGTGGAAGGCGTTTATTTGTGCGGTGATTGGGGGGATTGGTAATTTGCGGGGAGCGGTGCTGGGCGGGTTCCTTTTGGCGGGGGTGGAGGTGACGGTGGTGGCGTTGTTTGCCTCGACCTACCGGGATTTGAGTGCCTTTGCGTTGTTGTTGGTTTTGTTGTTGGTGCGGCCTTATGGTCTGTTGGGTCAACCGTCGAGGCAGAAGTTGTGAAGGTGGATTGGGGTTGGGTGGTGGGGGCGGGTTTGTTGATGGGCGGAGCGTGGGTGTGCGAGACGGAGAATGTGTTCGGACCGGACCCTTTGGTGAACCGGTATTATCTCCAGATTTTGATGGCGGCGGGGATCAACATTCTGCTGTGCGCGAGTCTGAATTTGGTGAATGGATATTTGGGGGAGTTTTCGGTGGGCCATGCGGGATTTATGGCGCTGGGGGCCTATGGTTCGGCGGGGTTGAGTCGGCTGGTGTTGCCGGAGGCGGCGATGCCTGGTGCGTTTCCGTTGGTGATTGTGGCGGGGGGCGCGTTGGCGGCATGTTTTGGGGCGGTGGTGGGGTCGATTTCGTTCCGGACCCGGGGGGATTATTTGGCGATTGTGACGCTGGCGTTTTTGATGATGGTGAAGTCGACGCTGGAGAATTTGGATGTGGTGGGGGGGCCGC
>JBDNCR010000090.1:0-6673 GCA_046719555.1 Verrucomicrobiia bacterium
TGTTTAAGAAGGTGAACCGCGATCCGGAGTGGCGAGGGGAGTGGGAGCCATTTGGGATTACGGTGGAGTATGTGGCGTCGGGGCCGTTTACGGCGGAGGTGGAGAAGGATCGGCGGGAAGCGGCTTTTTATTTGCGGGAGATTGGTTTGATGCGGGAAGCGGGAGCGGGACGAGCGGGGCTGTTGGCGGGGGTGGGAGAGGGGTTGGCGGCAAATTTTGGGAAGGGGGCGTTGTTGTTGGCGAATGTGATCTTGGCGGTGGTGTTGTTGCGGTCGGCGGCGCGGCACCATTTTGGGGAGTTGATGATTCTGTCGTTTTTGGTGTCGGTGGCGGTGTTATTTTTCTTTTTGACGGAGTGGCTGCCGCCGCCGAGTGCGATTGATCAGATTGGGGCGGCGGGGATTCCGCGGTTATGGATCAGTTTGTTGGTGCCTTTGGCCCTGTATCAGACGTGGGTGATTGTGCGGGACCGGGCGCTGGACCGGGACAATAGTGGTCTGCCGCTGATGGTGCAGTGTTTGTTGGCTTTGGCGGGTTATGTGGTGTTGATGCCTTGGGCGGGTTACTGGCTGGCGTCGTTGTTGTTTATTCCGGGAGTGTTGTGGATGATGGGATTTCGGAGGCCGGTGTGGGTCGGAATGATCACGGGGGGATGGGTGGTGTTTGCCTGGGTGGTGTTTAAGAAGCTGTTGCATGTCGATTTGCCTGGGGGATTTCTGGGATGATGGAGCATTTGTTGGGGGGGGTGTGGTATGTGATGGGGTGGGAACCGCTGTTGATGATCACGGTGGGGATTGTGTTGGGGATTGTGGTGGGGGCGATGCCGGGGTTGTCCCCGTCGATGGGGGTGGCGTTGTTGGTGCCGTTTACGTATGGGATGTCGCCGACGTTGGCGCTGATTCTTTTGGTTTCGATTTATCTGGCGGCGAGTTACGGGGGATCGATTACGGCGATCACGATTAACACGCCGGGGACGGCCTCGGCGGTGGTGACCGGGTTTGATGGTTATCCGTTGACGCAACAGGGGCGACCGGAGGTGGCGCTTGGGGTGTCGCTGGTGATTTCAGCGGTGGCGGGGGTGATTGGGACGCTGGTGTTGATCGGATGCTCGGTGCCGTTGGCGGCGGTGGCGGTTCGGTTTCATCCGGCGGAGTATTTTGCGCTGGCGTTGTTTGGTTTAGCGACGGTGGCTTCTTTGGCGGGCAGGCTGTGGGCCAAGGCGTTTTTGGCGGCGATGTTTGGGCTTTTGTTGAACACGGTGGGCACGGATCCGATTAGTGGGGCGGCGCGGTTCACGTTTGGGATTACGCCGTTATCGGATGGGTTTGCTTTGATTCCGGCGTTGATTGGGTTGTTTGCGTTGAGTGAGGTGTTCACTGCTTTGGAGAAGCGAGATTTTGCGTGCAAGGTGTTGGATAAGATGGGGCAGGCGTGGCCGAAGGTGAGGGATTATCTGAAGTTGAAATGGATCACGCTGTGGGCGTCGCTTGTTGGCACGGTGGTGGGGATTTTTCCGGGGGCGGGGGCGACAATCGCGGCCTTTATTGCGTATGACGTGGCCAAGCGGACGAGCAAGAAGCCGGAGGAGTTCGGGAAGGGGAGTGTGGAGGGGATTGCGGCAGCGGAGGCGGCGAATAGTGGATCGGTGGGAGGCGCGATGGTGCCGTTGTTGACGCTGGGGATTCCAGGGAGTGCGACGACGGCGGTGTTGATTGGGGCGATGATGATTCACAAGCTGACGCCGGGACCGCAGTTGTTTATTTCGAGGCCGGAGGTGATCTATGGGTTGTTTGCGGCGTTGCTGGTGGGGAATGTGGTGTTGTTGGGGGTGGGGTTGCTGGGGGCGCGATTGTGGGTGAAGGTGACGGCGGTGCCGAAGCCGGTGTTGTTCACCTTGATCATGGTGATGGGGGTGCTGGGGAGTTATGCGGTGAGGAATTCGATGTTTGATGTGATTTGTTGTGTGGCGTTCGGGCTGATGGGGTGGGTGTTCAAGCGGTATGACTACCCGTTGGCTCCGGTGATTCTCGGGATGGTGTTGGGGTCGATTGCGGAGACGAATTTCCGGCGAGCGATCATGATGGATGGAAACTGGGTATTTTTTACGCGGCCGGTGAGCGCGGTGATGTTGGGGTTGGCGTTGTTGAGCTTTGCGTTGCCGTTGTATGGGGTGTGGAAAGAAAAGAGGAAGGAGGGAGGGCAGTTACGGGCTTAAGCTCAAGCGAGCTGGTCGCGATGATGGTAATCGTGTCTAACGATGGAATGAGATACGTTTTGGGTTGGGTTGGGTTGGGGATGGCTTTGCTGATGGGAGGGCCGGGGGCCTTGGGGCAGGGAGGGTTGAACTACACAACGACTTGGTTGGGAAATTCTTTTGGGGGTCGGGAGGGAAAGCATTGGGGGAATGATGTGGATGCGATGGTGGTGTTGCCGGACGGGACCTGTCTGACGAATACCCCGTGGGAAGAGGGGGCGCGGGAGATGGGACGGTATCGGGATGGGGAGGTGCTGCCAGCGCAACCTGATTTACACGGGTGGGGTCGGCTGGGAGGTCGGGCGATTGCGGCCAACGGAAGTCATGTGTTTCTGGTTTTGCGCCAGGACGGATCGGAGGCCCGGGGAGGGATCAATGGGCGGGGCGGCCCGCGATATCCAGAGCGTGCGGATACTTGGTATGCGGTGAGGCGTTATTCTTTGGACGGGAAACCGGCCCCGTTTGATGGGGGTTGGGGTCATGATGCGTCGATGCGGGTGGTGAACGTGGATGGGGGCCATCTTTTGGGGGTGGCGGCGACGGAGACGGAGTTGTTTGTGAGCAATACGCCGCATGGGCGGGTGCGGGTGTATGATGCTCGGACGATGGAGTGGAAGCGGGATTTTCGTTTTGAACGACCGGGGGCGATGCGGGTGGATCGGAATGGGCATCTGTGGATTGTGCGACGCCCGGAGAGTGGCGGGGTAACGGAGATTGTGCAGGTGTCAGGGGATGGGCGGGAATTGGGTGGACGGATTCTGTTGCCGCCGGAAGTGGAGGTGAATGATCTGGGTTATGACAACTACGGCGGGGCTCATCGGCTGTTGGTTCCGGATGAGGGGGTGGATCAGCGGGTACGGATTTATGATTTGGCGGGGTTGTCGCGGGAGGTGGAGGAGCCGAGTGGTTATTTGGGGTTGCCGGGAGGGATCCTTGGTGGGGCGCCTTCGGAGCGGGGACGAGTGGGTCCGTGGCGGCTGATGAATCCGGTGGCCTGCGGGGTGGATGGGGAGGGGAATTACTATATTGCCCAGAGGCAGAAAGGGACTCGGGGAATGGTGATTGAGTCGTATCGTCGGGACACGTTGGCGCTGAGGTGGCGAGGGATGGGGTTGGAGTTTGTGGATTGTGCGCAGATGGATCCGGCGTCGGAGGCTGATGTTTTCACGAAGGATAGTCACTATGTGATGGATTACGGGCAGGGTGCGGGGCGGGAGGCTCGCTGGCATGCCTATACGGTGGACCGTTTTCGGTATCCGGAGGATCTGCGCCTGGATTGGAATGGGGGAGGCCATTATCACCCGTATGTGTCGCAGGTGCGCCGGATTGCCGGGCAGCGTTTTTTGGTGCTGACGGCGATGCATTTGGATTCGTGGTCGGGATTGTTGCAGTTTTTCCGATTCAATCCGGCGACCGATGGGTTGGTGGCCATTCCGTCAACGAGGTATGCAAAGCGGGAGCAGTATAGTTGGGGATTGTTTGTGGATTTTGCCGGGGCGATTTGGGAGGCTGGGGATGCGGTGCATCGGACTCCTTTTGTGGGGTTGGACGCGTCGGGTAATCCGAGGTTTGGTGCGGCTCAGACGTGGGCGCGTCCGGCGCCGTTTACGTCGATTCAACGGGTGGAGTACGACGCGACGGCGGATGTGCTGCATTTAACGGGGTATACGGCGGCGTCAGGTGGGGATGAGGGGCATTGGGGGATGGCGGGAAAGGTGTATGCGCGCTACAACGGCTGGACGAGGGACCAGAATCCAGATGTGGTGCTGAATTTGCCCTGGGATACCAAGGTGGAGCCGAAGGTGATGGCGAAGTCGATCGCGACGTTCGGCAGGTATTTGTTTGCGGCGGAGTTTCGGGGGAGGGGGCGGGTGCGGGTCTATGATACGGAGCAGGGACGTGAACTGGGGTCGTTGGTGCCGACGGCACCGGCGCATCATGAGGCTTGGATCGATGTGCCGATGGGGGTGAGGGCGAGCCGACGAAGCAACGGGGAGATGCTGATTTTTCTGGAGGATGATGCGCAGGCGAAGGTGCTGCTTTATCGCTGGCGTCCGTAGGCTTGGGAGCGAACGATCAAGGATCAGGCGTTGGGTGGCCGGGGGAGTTGGCCGAAGGAGGGGGACCAGGAGCGGAAGAGGAGCCAGACGACGGCGATGGAGATGGCCGAGTCGGCAAGATTAAAGGTCCACCATCGGAATTGGAAGATGGTGATGTCGATGAAGTCAATGACATGACCGACGCGAATGCGATCGATTAAGTTTCCAATCGCTCCGCCGAGGATGAGGGCGCCGAGGAGGTTGATTTCTTTGAGGGCCCAGGGAATTTTGCGGGCCCAGATGAGGGCCGAGAGGAGGATGAGCGTGACGAGGACCAGGAGGAGGGTGTTTTGGCCGGGGAATAGGCCCATGGCGATGCCATCGTTGCGGACGAGGGTGAAATGGAACCAATCTCCGACGATGGGAATGCTTTGGCCGTAGTGAAGGGAGGTGGTAATCCAGAGTTTGGAGATTTGGTCCGCGGCGATGATGGCTGCGGTGATGATCCAGAAAAAGGGGTAGGGCGTTCGGCGATGGGGCAGGGACATGGGAAGGCTCAGGAGGCGGCGACGGCTTGGGCACAGCGTCCGCAGAGGTGAGGGTGGTCGGGGTGAGAACCGACGTCGGGGAGGATTTTCCAGCAGCGGGCGCAGCGGGGGCCTTCGAGTTTGTGGGCGGAGACTTGAGCCGGGGCGGAGGGGTCACCAAGGTGAACGGCGGAGACGATGAAGAGTTCCGCCAGCAGGGGAAGGTCGGCAGGATTGATGGGATAGCCGGTGAGGTGGATGGCGGCTTCAAGGCTTTTGCCGATGATTTTGTCGCGGCGAAGGGTTTCGAGGGCTTCGTTGGCTTGGGTGCGGAGGGCCAGGAAGTGGTCCCAGCGCGGGTGGAAGTCTGCGGGGTGGGGTAGAGGTCGGGGTTCGGGGAAAGCCTGGAGGTGAACGGAGGGTCGAGCAAGATGCGGGGGGCCGGCGTGGTCGGCAGGGAGGACGCGGTATTGCCAGGCTTCTTCAGCGGTGTAGGGGATGACGGGAGCGAGGAGGCGGCAGAGGGCTGAATGGATCTCGTCCATGACGGTTTGGGTGGCGCGTCGGCGAGGGCTGTGGGGCGGGTCGCAGTAGAGGCGGTCTTTGACGATGTCGATGTAAAGGGCGGAGAGGTCGACGGCGCAGAAACGGTTGATGAGGTGATAGACTTGATGGAATTCGTAGTGGTGATAGGCGTGGCGGACGTCGGTGATGAGGAGGTGGAGCCGGTGAAGGATGAAGAGGTCGAGTTCGGTGAGGTGGTGGTCGGGAAGGCGATCGGCGGAGGTGAAGCCGTCGAGGTTGGCGAGGAGAATCCGGAGGGTGTTGCGGATGGAGCGATAGGTGTCGGTGACGCGCTTGAAGATTTCTTCGGAGAAGGGAACATCGTCGCGATAGTCCTGGCTGGCGACCCAGAGGCGGAGGATGTCGGCGCCTTGTCGATCGACGAGGGACATGAGGTCGACCGGTTTTTGGTAGGTGTTGGATTTGGATAGTTTTTTCCCGTCGAGATCGACGACGAAACCGTTGGTGAGGACTTGTTTGTAGGGGGCTTGACCGGTGGTGGCGATGGAGGTGAGGAGTGAGGATTGGAACCAGCCGCGGTGTTGGTCGCTGCCTTCAAGGTAGAGGTCGGCGGGGAAGACGAGCCGTTTGCGGCAGACGGCGGCGTGGCTGGAGCCGGAATCGATCCAGACGTCGAGGGTGTCGAGTCCTTTGCGGAGGGAGGGGTCGAGGCCGAGGCGCGAGGCGAGTTGGGGGTCGGGGGTGGAGAACCAGATGCCGGTGCCTTCGGTTTCGGCGAGGTCGGCGAAGCGGCGGACGATGTCGGGGCGGAGGATGGCTTGGCCGTCGGTGTCGTAGAAGGCCGGGATGGGGACGCCCCAGGTGCGTTGGCGGGAGATGCACCAATCGGGCCGGGTTTCGATGGCGCCGCGGATGCGGTTTTGGCCCCAGGCGGGGACCCAATCGACTTGGTTGATGGCGTCGAGGGCTTGGGTGCGGAAGGCGTCGACGCGGATGAACCATTGGGTGACGGCGCGAAAGACGATGGGGGTTTTGGAGCGCCAGCAGTGGGGGTAGGGGTGGAGGTAGTTTTCTTGGTGAACGAGGTGGCCGATGGATTGGAGGTGGGCGACGATGCGGGGATTGGCTTGGAAGACGTTGAGGCCGACCCAGTCGGGGACGCCGCATTCGGCAGTGAGTTGCCCGAGGTCATCGACGGGGGAGAGGGGGGCGAGTTGGTGTTTGGTGCCGAGTTGATAGTCGTCGTGGCCGTGTCCGGGGGCGATGTGCACGAGGCCGGAGCCGGAGTCGGCGGTGACGAAGTCCGCCGGGAGAAGGGGGCCTTGACG
>JBDNCR010000091.1:0-6668 GCA_046719555.1 Verrucomicrobiia bacterium
TCAACGGGTTGGGGATGAGTTGAGGTTGGAGGCGGATGAGTTGGTGCGGCGGCGGCATGGGCGGCGGGTGAGTTACGTGGTGAACCGGAATGTGAATTTCACCAATATTTGCAACGTGGGATGTACGTTTTGTGGGTTTCAGCGGAGGCGGGGGGCGCCGGATGGCTATACGCGGACGGTGGAGGAGGTGGTGGAGCGGTTGGAGGAGAGTCCGGGAATCCGCGAAGTGTGCTTGCAGGGGGGGATTAATCCGGAGCTGGGATTTGAGTATTACGAGGGGCTGGTGTCGGCGATTCGGGAACGATTTCCGAGGCTGCACCTGCATGGATTTTCGCCGATGGAGATCGAGTTTTTGCATCGGCGGACGGGGTGGAGCTACGAGAAGGTTTTGGGGAGGTTGAAGGAGGCGGGGCTCAATACGATTCCGGGAACGGCGGCGGAGATTTTGGTGGATGAGGTGCGGGCGGAGATTTCGGGCAACAAGTTGTCGGCCGGGGTTTGGGAGAGGATTGTGCGGACGGCCCATGGTTGCGGGTTGAAATCGACGGCGACGGTGATGTTTGGTCATGTGGAAACGCGGGAACACTTGGCGCAGCATTTTGAGCGGCTGAAGGGGATTCAGGAGGAGACGGGAGGTTTTACGGAGATGATTCCGCTGGCGTTTGTGCCGTATCGCAACCGGCTGGGTCGGCGGGTGGTAGCGGCCGCGGGAGGACGGGAGCGGTTTGAGGCGGGTTTGGTGGAGAAGGCGCGTTGGCTGTATCCGCTGGTGCGGGTTTACTTTGATCGGTTGATCCCGAATGTGCAGACGTCATGGGTGAAGCTGGGACCGGCCTTGGCGGCGGAGTCGCTGGGGTGGGGATGTAATGATTTTGGAGGAACGTTGATGGAGGAGTCGATTACCCGAGAGTCCGGGGGGATTCATGGGGAGGCGTTGACCCGGGAGGAGATTCGGGGGTGGATTCTTTCGGCAGGGAAGGAGCCGGTGGAGCGGGATACGATGTATGAGGTGGTGGAGGCGGGGGCGGTGGTTGGGGCGGCGTCGTGAGGGGTGGATGGGATGGGGGTTGAGTTTTTGAGGGTGGAGGGGGAGGAGGCGTTTGAGGCGGCGGCGGTGGCTTTGTTGCGCCGACAGGTGGAGAAGGTGAGGGTTTTTGGCGATTTCGTGCGCGCGGTTCGGGGAGGTGGGGGATGGCCGGAGCGTTTGGAGGACTGGCCAGCGCTGCCCGTGGAGGCGTTTCGGAGGGGGGAGGTGTGGGGAGGTGACCCTGGAGGGGCGCGAGGTTATTTCGAGACGAGTGGAACGACGGGTGGGGAACGGGGTCGCCATTGGTTTACTTCGCTGGAGTCGTATCGGGCTTCGGTGGTGGCGGGATGGTTGCGCTTCATGCCGGAGGTGCAGGGGCATGAGTGGGTGAGTTTGATTCCGTCGGTGGAGCTGCGACCGCATTCGTCTTTGGCGCGGATGGTGGCGATTTTGGCGGAAGAGGTGGGGGGTGGGCGGAAGGTGCCGATTTTTGTGGACGGGGATTTCGGTTTGGAAGTGAAGGGTTTTGGAGCGTGGTTGCGGGAGCGGGAGGGTCGCGAGGTGATGTTGTTTGCGACGACGTTTGCGATTGCGGCGTGGTGTGAGGCGTGGCGGGATGCGGGAGGAGGACCGATTCGGTTGGGACCGGGGAGTGTGTTGTTTGAGACAGGGGGATTTAAGGGACGAGGTCGGGAGCTGGAGCCGGGGGCGTTTTTGGAATTGGTGGAGGGGGTGTTGGGCCTGGGACCGAGTCAGATTTGGAATGAGTATGGGATGACGGAGTTATTTTCGCAGGGGTATCGGCGGAGGGATCAGGCTTTGCATCGGGTGCCGCCGTGGGTGCGGGTCCGAATTCGTGATCCCGAGACAGGGGAGTTGTGTGCGGAGGGAGAGCGGGGGTTGATTGAGGTGATTGACTTGGCCAATCAGGAGAGCGTGGCAGCGGTTGGCACGCGGGATGTGGGGGTGTGGCGTGGTGAGGGGTTCGAGGTGCTGGGGCGGGTGGCCGGGGCGGAGGCCCGGGGTTGCTCGTTGCCGTACGGGTTGATTGGATGAGCGAGCTTGCGCTTTCTGAAGTTTCTGAAACGATGCGGGGCTCAATGAAGAAATGGCTCCCCCTCCTGTTGGTTTCGGTTGTGATTGCAGCGTGTGGTCCGAAGGACCCGGATGATCCGAGATTTGTCGTGGCGGAAGGCACCGGGTTTAAGATCACTCGGGCCGACTTGAATCAGCATTTGCAGACCAAACTGGGACAGATGGGTTTGCCACCGGGAGCGATTCCGCCGGATCAATTGAAGCCGTTCGAGGCGGATATTTTGGATGAGTTGATCAACATGGAAGTGGTGGTGGCTGCGGCGAAGAAGGCAGGATTGACCGGGGTGAAGGAGGAGGCGGATGCTTTGTTTGCGCGGTTGGCTAACTCGTTTCCGGATAAGGGGGAGTTTGAGAATCGGTTGAAGGAGATCGGGTTTAGCGAGCAGCAGTTCAAGGATTTGATTTTCCGCCAGACCTTGATTCAGAAGTATTTGGAGAGCCGTTTTCCGGCCGAGGTGGAGGTGGGTGAGTCGGAAGCGAGGAAGTTTTATGATGAGAATCCGGAGTATTGGAAGCAGCCGGAGAATGTGACGGTGCAGCATGTGCTGGTGCGGGTGCCGGAGGATGCCAGCGCGGCGGATGTGGCGGCAAAAGAGAAGGAGGCGAAAGCGGCGCTGAGCCGGGTGACCAAAGGAGAGGATTTTGGGAAGGTGGCGACGGAGGTGTCGGAGGATCCGGGGTCGAAAGGGGAGGGGGGGCAGTTGCCGCCGTTCACGCGTGGGCAGATGGTGCCGGAGTTTGAGAAGGTGGCGTTTGAGACGAAGGTGGACGGGGTGAGTCCGGTGTTCCGCAGTCCCTTTGGTTGGCATTTTTTGAAGGTGTTGTCGAAGCGTCCGGAAGGGACGGTTCCGTATGAAGAGGTGAAGGATAAGATTGTCCGGTCGCTGCAGGAGGATTCGAAGGCGGGGATTGCCGAGGAGGTGATTGCCAAGCTTCGGCAGGAGGCGAATGTGAAGATTCATTTGCCGCCAGCTCCGGCACCGCAGCCGTCGAAGGGTTTGCCGCCGGGGATGGAGTTGGAATCGTCGGAGGGGTCCGGGAGTTAAGGTCAAAGTCGCGGACCAGTTCGGCAGGTTGAGGCTGGAGTCGGCTCGCTGCGAGCGGCAGCGGGCCGGTCGGGAGGCGCGGAGGTTTCCCGAGGGTGGGGTTCCGATGGCCTGTCTAGGGATTGGCGAGGCGTTGGTTGAAGCTTTCTTGGGCGGTGCGCTCGACGCTGCGGTCGTAGGCGCGGTGGTCGAAGGTGGCTTTGGGTTGGGCGCAGGAGGTGATGAGGAGGCAGGCAAGAAGGAGGAGAGGGGTGTGCATGGGATGAGGAAGTGGGCTGGGCCCGGAGGGACTTGAACCCCCACGGATTGCTCCACGAGATCCTAAGTCTCGCGTGTCTGCCAATTCCACCACGGGCCCGTTGAGAGCAGTGAAGCGGGAAAGGTTGGTGAGGGCAATGGGAAAGGGTTGAAAGCGGATTCGGGTTGCAATCTGGGCGTGGTTGGTATGTTCTGCGGCGCGTGCGCGTCCGGCAAGGGGCGTGCTGTAGGTTGGATTGCAAAATGGAAGTCGCGCTACTGATTGCTGTATTTTTACCGATGGTGGCGGTGCCCCTTTTGGCCTTATGGGGAGGG
The DNA here is from genome assembly GCA_046719555.1 of Verrucomicrobiia bacterium. Lineage (GTDB taxonomy): Bacteria > Verrucomicrobiota > Verrucomicrobiia > Methylacidiphilales > CALFVM01 > CALFVM01. The sequence goes on from JBDNCR010000091.1 coordinate 3,742, forward strand.
GGGCTTGGGGGAAGGGTCGGTTGGGCGGCGTTGGTAGTTCCGGTGGTTTCGTTTGGGGCGGTGATGTGGATGGCTGGGGAGCGGGGAGAGGCGGCGTCGGTGGTGATTTCCTGGCCGTGGGTTCCGGCGCTGGGTTTAAGTCTCTCGTTTTTGGTGGATGGGTTGTCGTTGTTCTACGGGGGAGTGGTGTCGGGGGTGGGGCTGTTGATTTTTTTCTACGCGATTCATTATTTCGGGCCGAAGGGGAAGGAGCTGAACCGGTTTTTCTCTTATCTGTGCTTGTTCATGGCGGCGATGTTGGGGACGGTTTTTTCGAACAATCTGTTGTCCCTTTTTGTGTTCTGGGAGTTGACGGGCATTGCCTCGTTTTTGTTGATCGGATTTAAGCATGAGTCGGCGGAGTCGCGGGTGGGAGCGCGGATGGCTTTGTTGATCACGCTGTTAACCGGTTTGTTTATGTTGGTGGGGATTCTGATGGTGGGGATGTCGGCGGGGACTTTGGAAATTGCCGAGTTGATGGAGCGTCCTTTTCCGGAGGGAGACGGAGTGGGGTGGTGGAATGCGGCAGCGGTGTTGATTATTCTCGGAGCGTTTGGGAAGTCGGCACAGTTTCCGTTTCATTTTTGGTTGCCGAATGCGATGGCCGCTCCGACGCCGGTGAGTGCGTATCTGCACTCGGCAACGATGGTCAAGCTGGGCGTGTTCTTGTCGGGCCGGTTGTATCCGGTGTTGTCGGAGGCGGCGGTATGGACGCCGCTGCTGGCGGGGATTGGGCTGGGGACGATGTTGTTGGCGTATTATTTGGCGATGGTGTCGAATGATTTGAAGGCGATCTTGGCTTATTCGACGGTGGGAGCGTTGGGTGGATTTATTGGGATGTATGGTTTGGGGCCGAAGGTGGGATTGACGTTTGATTTAGTGCATGTGTTTAACCATGTGTTGTTCAAAGCCTGTTTGTTCATGGTGGTGGGAATCGTGGATCATGCGACCGGGGTGCGGGACATTCGGCAGTTGGGAGGGCTAGGTCGGCGATTACCCTTAGCGGCGGGATGTTGTCTGGTGGGGGTTTTGTGCATGGGCGGGGTGCCTCTAACGACCGGGTTTATTGTGAAGGAGCTGAATTTGATGGCGCTGGCGGAGCTGCTCAGGGAGGGCGGTTTTTGGGGTTGGTATGCCGGGAGCCTGTTTGCGGTGGGAACGGTGTTCAAGGTGGCGTTTGCGGCGAGGTTGTTTGCGGTGGTGTTTTTGGGGAGGGAGCGGGAGGAGGCGGTGGCGCATTTTCATGATCCTGGGGTGGCGGTGCATGGGCCACCGTTGTTGTTGGCTTTGGGGGTGCTGGTGTTGGGAACCTTTCCAGGGTTGATGGACGTGGTGCGGAAGGCGCTGGTGGTGCCGGGTTTGCATACGCCAAGCGAGGAGTATTTGAGTTTGTGGCACGGGTGGACGGCGGAGTTGCTGGTTAGCGGGGTGTTGCTCGGGGTGGGCTTGGGGGTTTTTGGGGTGCTGCAGCGCTATGGCTGGGAGCGGTTACCGCAGCCGGGCTGGATTTGGCTGGACCGGGTCTGGGAGCCGATGCTTTATGCGTTTAACAAGTTCACGGTGCGAGTTACGGCGGTTTTGCGGGGAAATTCGCCGACGGACTATTTACCGATTGTTTCGACGTTTTTGGTGGTGGCGGTGGGCTGGTTTTTGGGCGGGTATTTTTTGCGATACGGGTTCTCGCGGGTGGATGCGCCGGAGGATCCGGTTTTTGAGTTTAATTCGCTGCGAATCTTTAGTGGAGTGCTGATTGTTCTGGCGGTGGCTGGGGTTTTGTTGTTGCGCCGTTGGACGGCGCAGTTGATTTCGCTGTCGGCGGCAGGGTTCTTGATCACGTTTTATTATGTGTTGTATCGGGCACCCGATTTGGCGATGACCCAAATTTTGGTGGAGGCGGCGACGTTGTTGTTGATTCTGATTTTGCTGGGCCGTTTTCCCCGGACGGCGGAGCTGGGAGAGGAGGCGGATTGGCGGTGGACGGGGCGTCAGGTGTATTCGTTGGGGGTGGCGGTGGCCAGTGGGTTGATGGTGACGCTTTTGATGATGGTGGTTTTATCCGGGCAGCATCCAAGTCCGATTGGGCAGTTGTTTCTCCGGGATACGGTGCCGCTGGCGGAGGGGACCAATGCGGTCAATACGATTCTGGTTGATTTTCGTGGATTGGATACTTTGGGAGAGGTGGCGGTGTTGTTGATTGCGATTTTGGGTGGGGTCGGGCTGCTGATGAGATATAAACGGACGGAGGCGGAACGGGCGGCGGGAGTTTTCGGAGCGCCGGGAATGGGTGCGGAGCGGACGATGGGGAAGGAGGGTGACTCATGAAGGATCCGGGGTCGTTTATGCTGCGGGCGGCGGCGTCGGTGCTGCTGTTTGTGTTGAATCTTTTTGCGATTTATTTGTTGCTCCGGGGGCACAATTTTCCAGGGGGCGGATTTATCGGGGGTTTAGCGTCGGCGATGGCGATTTTGTTGTATGGGTTGGCGGTGGGGTTTGAGAGGGCGGAGGCTCAGTTGGGATTCGGTCCGATCAAAATGGCAGCGTTGGGGTTGGGGTTGGCGGTGGTGACATCGATGGTGCCGATGTTGGTGGGGCAGACCTATTTTGAGCACTCGATGTTTCATTTGGAGCTGCCTTTTTTTGGGGAGCTGCATGTGGGAACAACGCTGCTTTTTGATGTGGGGGTGTTTTTGGTGGTGGTCGGGATTACGGTGAAGATTATTTTTGTTATTGCCCGTTCGACATCGGGGTTGCCGGCACTGCTACCGGCGGGGATTGCGCGGTATTCGGCGAGGTTGGAGGAGCCGATTGAGGAGTCGGCGCCGGATTTGACGCCGGATCCGAATGTGGGCGAGGACGTGAACCGGCCGAGGGAGATGCGGGATGATCGG
>JBDNCR010000092.1:0-6628 GCA_046719555.1 Verrucomicrobiia bacterium
AGGTCATGGAACGGGTCGGTCTACCCATCTCGGAAAAGCAGCGGGGTTATTTTAACCGCTGAATTTCTGAAACCGGGAGGATTCGGCTCAGGCAGATGCCGCCGCCGCTGCCCGTGGGCAGCGGCCATGCTTTTGGAAGGTGTCGCACCGAGCTTCAATCCGAAGTCGAACAACGTTCGGGGAGAATCCGAGTCCTTTGGCCACAACACTTTCCCGGACGTCCAGGCAGTAGTCCTCGAACTCAATGATTTTGGAGCAATCGAGGCAAATGATGTGGTTGTGATTGGGATGGTTGGCGTAATTGGGGTCGTAGTATTTGTAGTCCCGGCCGAGGTCAAGTTCCCGAAGGAGTCCGGTTTGAACGAGCACCGGGAGGGTGCGATAAACGGTGGCGCGGGAGACGGATCGGTTGATTTGGCGGGCCCGGTCGAGCAGTTCTTCTGCGGTGTAGTGCTCGGTGGTGGTGAAGGCGGCGGTGATGATGGCCCGTCTTTGAGCGGTCAGGCGCAGCCCGTTGCTTTCCATGTAGGCAATGATTTTTGCCTGAATGTCTTCACTCAATTCGCCCATGGACGCGAGAGGATAATGCAGGCAAAGGCTGGGACCAACCTTTTTCTCCCTTCCGATTGACCGAGCTGAGGAGGGGGCTAGGGGTCGAAAGTGGTGGACGCTTCGCCCTCGTGGATTCGGCGAAAGTAGAGGCGGAGGATGTTTTCCATTGGATCGCCGGGGAGGTCGCGCGCTCCGTCGGGCGTGAGGCGCCGGGCCGGGTCAACCTCATCGTCTAAACGGGAGGCGGCTTCCATGAGGTTGCGAACCGCGCGGGTGGAGTCACGGGCGGACTGGCCAGGTTCGCCCTGATCGGAGGCCTGGGTGGCGCGACGGAGGTCGTTGAGGGCGGCTTGAACGGGTCGGAGGATTTGGTGACTGCAGAGGGGATTGACTTTGGCGAGCGCGGACATGTCGGTCAGGAGTTCCTCTACGGTTTGAGCTGAATCGTTTAATTTGCGGCGAAGATCAGCGAGTCGGTCGGCTCCGGCGATACGCTGGTTGAGGGTGCTTAGTTGGCGGGCGGTATTTTTGAGAAGATCGGACCAGCGCGAAGCGGCGGCCAACCATTCCCGTTCTCGATCGGCAATTTGACGTAAGACGTTGGGCTGGGCCGTGGCCGAGGCGGCTTGGATCTGATCCTGGGGAGCCCGATACAACAGGCGGGTGATGGCGGCGAGGACGCTTTCGGAAGCTGCCGAGGCTTCGTCGCGTCCGGTGGTGTGGTTGTTCATTGCGGAGGCGAGGGAGTCGAGCGCGTTTCGGACGGCCTGAGTCCGGTCGTGAGAGGTTGGATCGATCTGATCCCAGGCGGTCAGCCAGGTCCGAATCATGTCGGCCAGGGAGGTGATTTCCGCCCGGAGGTCGGCGAAGGCTTCTGGGGTGGTGGATGGGGAAATTCCGAAAACGCCGGAGTGGAGAACCCAAGCGAGGTCAAACCAGGGGGATTGAAGGATTTCGGGGGCGGACTCCGTGGGGGGAGGCAAAGCGGAAGGTGAGGGATCCGGCGGGGAGTTGGGCGGGGGCGGATCTTGGGCGATCGACTCGAGAGGTGGCAAGGTGACAAAGGCCAGGGGGCGGCTACGGGCCATGGTTTCGGCGGTTCGATGGCGGGCGTCGGAGGCTTCGGCCCAAGCAAGGATCAGGTCGCCGGGGGAGGCGGCACCCTCCGGGATTTGTAGGATGGGGCTGGCCCACCATTCTCCCGGTTGAACTTCTTCGATGGGTAAGGTGCTGGCCCGAGGAGGTTCACCGGCTTTTTTCCAAAAGAAGCGGGCGGCGATGCCGCCGTGGTCATCGGTAATGCGCAGTTGGAGGGGGACGGGTCGACCTGTGCGAAGGGCCCGGTCGGGGAAGGGAGGTTCCCAACGCAGACGGGGTGGATGATCGGGGAGAACGACGATTGGATAAGGTCGGGGGGAAAGGATGGTTCGACCGGCCGAGTCGGTGAAGGCGAGACGGAAGGTGGTGGTTTGGGGAGGGAACCAGTGGGCTAACCAGGTGTTTTCACGGCTTTGCACCATGGGAAGCTTTTCGCCGTCTTCGAACTGGAGGGCGACGCTGGACATGGGGCGGTCGAGTTCGAAGGAGATGGAGACGCGGGATCCGGTGAGGAGGCTGATGGAAAGGTGGCGTGTGGTGAGGGTCGGGGCGTTGGTGTAATCGGGGGGCGTGATTCGGGTTTCGATGTGTTTGAGCCGGGGAACCTCGACGGGGGTGATTCGGTGGGAGACCGGATCGAGTCGAGCGACTTCGATGGTGTAATCGATGGGGTCGGGAGTGGCGGGGAAGGCGAAGCTGAATTCGGAGGGACCGTCGCGGGTCATCCAGGCGGTGCGCTTGGGTTCACGGCCCGTTTTCCATGTGATTTTGGGTGGGGTGGTGACGGGACCTCGGAAAGAGGCTTCCACTAGAACCGGCTCGCCAGCGGCCCAATCGGTGGTGCCTGGGGAGATATCAAGGAGGGTGTAGCCGACGGCTTCCCAGGGGGTTACCACCCGCTTGAGGACGATGGGGAGATCGGGGACGTAGGCGAGCAGGAGTCCGCCGAGGAGGCCAGCTCCGGCGACGATGGGAAGGGCGCGGCGGATTTCGGCCCAGAGGTCGGGGCGGGCGACGGAGGATTCGCGGGTCGCGGCGCGCATCAGGCGTGCGATGAGGACCCGTTCGTAGGGATTGTCGGAGGGGGGGCTGGTTTCGGACTCAGCGTATTCGACCGCGGTGGATAACATACAACCCAGCTCGGGATGTTTCCGCTCAAGGTGGAGGGCCACGCGTCGGGCACTGGAGAACAGGTTCCATTCCCGCCAGAGCCACATCAATCCGGCAGCCAAGGCAGCGAGCATGACTCCTCCCCCGGCCAGCCGGACCCAACGGGGAAAGACGAGCTGGTAGTCGGCAAGGCCGAGTCCGGCTGCGGCGGTGACCAGGAGCCCGACGGTGATGGCAGCGATGGCGCAGCGGCGGGCGAGGTTTTTCTGGAAGCCTCCCCGAGCCAGAGCGCCGGCGAGTTCCGGGGCACGTTGTTGCAGCCGTGCGGACTTCATTCTGCAGTCCGGTTGGCCCAGGCCAACTCCACGAGCACGAGCAGGCTGGCTAGGGCGAGGAGCCATTGCCAACCCCAGAACTCAGGGCGGACCAAGGTGAAACGGTCGCCGGAGGGGTCTTCACGCCGGAAGGTAAAGCGGCTTTCAATCTCGGCCGGGGTGAAGGAGGAGAGATCTTGTTCGGCTTGGGGATTCACCACCGCGAGCACGCGGACTTCGCGTCCTTCTCGATCGCGGAGGAAATAGAAGCCGGACCGGGACAAATCCAGACCGCGCAGCCAGCCGTCGCTACCGACCACAACTTCGGAGGCCGGTTCATCGCCGAAGGCGAGCTGGAGGGTTCGCCCGGCAGCGGCTAAACCGACACGGACATCGGCGTGGTCGGAGACGCTCAAGACGTCGCGCCGTTCGGCCATGGCGCTGGCGTCTTCTCGGGCCAGGAATCGGGTGAGACCGTGGACAAAGGGAAGGTAGGAGCGGCGTTTGGGCCAATCGGTCCAGGCGGCATCGAGGGTGGTGTTGACCAGAACGCTTCGGCCTTCACCGACGCGGAGGGTGACCACGGCGGGGGTTCCGTCTTCAAAGGAGGCGGCGAGCTGGGCACCTTCGACTGGCAGCATTTTGAAGCGGGCGTTGAATTCGGGGAGGGAGAGATCGCCGGAGCGGGTGTCTTCGAAGGGTTGGAAGATGCCGGTTCGTTCCACCGCGCCCAACTTCCATCGTTTGAGGGCGACGCTGGCGGCGGTTTCAGGTCCTTCCATCAGGGCGGGGAGGATGTCGCGAAACACCTCGTTGTAGGCGGCGTAGGGAAGGCCCGGACCGACAAAGAAGACAACGCCTCCTCCTTGGGCCACGTGAGTGAAGAGGGCCGCGGCAAGATCTTCACCCGGCCGGGCCAAAGGGGGGACCACGACAATCCGGGGAGCGGGCTGACCGGGGCGAGCCAAACGAGCGGCGGCTAAAGGAGCGGTGACGGTTTCGATGGTGAAGCCGGGACCGGCAAAGGGAACGCTACCCGGAGCGGGAATGAGGGCGCTTTGGAAGAAGAAGGCTCGGTCTCGGGCGGAACGGTCTCCGTGAGCTTCGAGGACGAGGGTGTGAATGGGGGGAGAGACTTCGAAGGCGATTTCCCTAACGTTGTCATCGGGCAGGGCATCGGGGAAGGTCAGAACCATTCGGGCCCGGTGAACGCCGGGCGTTAGGGCGGGGAGGGGAAAGCGGAATTGAGCCGAGCCGAAAGCGGGCACGTCGATTTCACGGGTTTGGGCTGGGCTGCCATCCAGCCACAGCTCGAGGTCGGCACGGCGCAGCGGTCGGTCGCTGTGGTTGGCGATCACGGCCTCGATCTCATCGCGCATGCCGCGAACGAGGCGGACCTCGGAGACTGCGGCGTTGGGGACGAAGGTTTCGCCGACCGGGACCAGGGTGATTCGCAAGCCTTCGGGCAGGGGGCGCATGCCGAGGTGGCGGGCGCTGCTGCGTTGAAAATCGGAGAAGATGATGACCTCTTTCTCGTAGTCGGGTCCAAGTTGGCCGAGGAGCTGGAGAGCGGTCTGGAGGGAGGCTTCGAGATCGGTGTCTTCTTCGGTGGGTCGGAGGCTCTCCACCGAGACGATGGCGGTGTCGCGGGAACCGCCCTCCTGGAGGACGCGGGGACGGGTTCCGGAGGCGATCACCATGACTTGGGTGTCGCCCGGCATTTGTCGGAGCAGTTCGACGGCGCGGGTTTTTAGGAGGTCAAACCGGGAGCCGCGTCCGGTTTCCGCCCGGGTGCTGAGGGACACATCGAGGATGAGGGCGATGGCGGGGATTCGCCCGGCTTCCTCGCGGGCGGAGAGGTAGGGTTGGGCAAAAGCGACGACCACCACGGCGATGACCAGGGCGCGGAGAACCGCCAGGCCGAGGTGTTGCAGGCGGGAACGGTGGGGTAGGGGAGGGGTTCCGTTGAAGAAGGCCAAGGTGGGGAAAATGACCCGGGGTTTCCGTCGGGGAAAATACCAATGGATGAGGAAGGGAACGGCGACGAGCGCCAGGCCGAGCAGCATCCAGGGCTGGGAAAAGAAGAAGGTGGTCATGCCCACCGCAAGAAGCTAGCCAGATTGGCAGCTCCGCCAAGCCTTGTTGAGGTGGATGGGGCCTTGGGGACTGGGGTCATTCGAGGACGCCTTCAATTTTCAGGCAGGCAAGTTCGGTGGCCAGGGCAGGGTCCACACTTCGGCTGAGGGCGTAGCGGAGTTCTTCCAGAGCATGGATCGCCCGTCCGTCCTCGGATTCACGGCCCGGTTGGCGGTTGGCCCAGAGGCCGTGGGCGAGGGCCTTAAGAATGAGGTCGCGGCGCCATTGGAACTCAGCTTCGGTTCGGGCTTTGAGCACGTCTTCGTCCTCGTCCTCGGCGGCGTCGGCTTTGGTTTGTTGTTCGGCTTGGGCGCGTTGCTCTGCCCAGAGATCGGCCAGCATGCGGGCACGGCGATAGGCGGTCAGGGTGGGTTTTTTTTCCGTTTGGAGCCAAGTCTGAAGCCAGTCGGGCGGGAGCGGGTTGGCGAGGTGGCCGCGGGACTGGAAGGGAACGGCGATACAGCGTGATCGGATGGTGGGAAGGAGAAGCTCGGGAGCGTTGGTGGTGAGGAAGATCACCGTGTGGGGCGGTGGTTCTTCGAGGGTTTTGAGGAAGGCATTTGCGGCTTCGGCCTGGCCGAGACACATCCGATCGGCGGCGAGGATGCCGGCGACTTTGATCGGGGCGCTGTGCGCCTTGAGGTAGAGTTGGCTCTCCAGTTCCCGGATTTGTTTGATGGCGATGCGGCGGGACTTTAATTCGGGTTTGACCAGGTGCAGATCGGGATGGGGCGCGGTTTGACCGCCCAAGAGCCGGATGGCCAGGCGGAAGAAGGTTTCTTCCAGCTCGGCCAAGTCGTTACCAGAGAGGAGGTAGGCGTGAGCCAGGCGGCCCTCGTCGGCGGCACGGGCCAGGCGTTCTTCGAGTTGGTCAGGGAGCAGGGGCATGGAGGAGGGGGGCGACCGCCTCGCGGACGCGATTGAAAACTTCCTCGGGCGTGCCGGCCGAGTCAATGACGCGGAACCGGTCTGGTTCCTGAGACGCCAGTTCAAGGTAGCCCTGCCGGACACGGGTGTAAAAGGTTTCGGGTTCAGCTTCCATCCGATCGTGTTGGCCGCCGGAGCCGGGGCGGTGGCTGAGGCGGCGGAGGGCTTCGGTGACCGGAAGATCGAAAAGGAGAGTAAGGTCGGGCCGACAGGTTCCTGCGGCAAAGGCGTTGATGGCGTTGACCTCAGCGCGGGGAAGACCGCGAGCGATGCCTTGATAGACCGTGGTCGAATCGAGGAAACGGTCGCAAAGAACCCAGCTGCCCGACTTCAGAGCGGGCAAGATTGATTTTCGCACCAATTCCGCTCGACTGGCGGTGAAGAGGAGCAATTCGGTTTCCGGAAACATTCCGTGGCCGTCTGGAGAATGTTTGAGGAGGTGGCGGATGGCTTCGCCCACTGGGGTTCCTCCTGGTTCTCGCACGCAGATG
>JBDNCR010000093.1:0-6603 GCA_046719555.1 Verrucomicrobiia bacterium
GGCGTCCAAGGCTTCCCTCGACTCGTTCGCGACCTCTCCCGCTCCCTTGGCAAACACGTCAAATTCGAAATCCTCGGCCGCAACACCGAAGTCGACCGCGACATCCTCGAACGGCTCGAAGCCCCCCTCTCCCACATCCTTCGCAACGCCCTCGACCACGGCATCGAAACCCCCGCCGAACGGCAGCGCTCCGGAAAAAACCCCGACGCCTCCCTCAAACTCGAAGCCCGCCACCGCGCCGGCATGCTCATCGTCTCCGTCATCGACGATGGCCGCGGTATCCCGGCTGAAAAAATCCGCAAAAAAGTCGTCGATAAACGCCTCGCGCCCCCAGAAATGGCCGCCGCCCTCACCGAAACCGAACTCTTCGAGTTCCTCTTTCTCCCCGGATTTTCCACCGCCGAAAAAGTCACCGAAATCTCCGGACGCGGCGTTGGCCTCGACGTCGTCCAAACCATGGTCCATGACGCCGGCGGCTCCGTCCGCATCTTCTCCAGCCTCGGCAAAGGCACCACCTTCCAACTCCAACTCCCCATCACCCGCTCCGTCGTCCGCGCCCTCCTCACCTCCATCGGCAACGAACCCTACGCCTTCCCCCTCGCCCGCATCGACCGCGCCCTCTCTCTACCTCCCTCCGCCCTTCGCCTCGTCGAATCCCGGCCCTATGTCGAAGTCGATGGCCGCAACCTCGGCCTCGTCACCGCCTCCGAACTGCTCGAACTCGACACCCCACCTCGCCCCCCCAACGCCACCCTCCACCTCGTCATCATCTCCGACCGCACCTCCACCTACGCCCTCGAAGTCGATGCCTTCCTGGGCGAACGCGACCTCGTCGTCCGTCCCCTCGACCCCCGCCTTGGCAAAGTCCCCGACGTTTCCTCCGCCTCCCTCATGGAAGACGGCGCTCCCCTCCTCATCCTCGACGTCGATGACCTCCTCAAATCCATCGCCTCCCACCTCTCCGGCGGCTCGTTCGGCCGGGCCCGCCGCCCAACCGATCCCCTCGCCAACGCCCCCACCTCCACCTCCGGTCGCGTTCTAGTCGTTGACGACTCCATCACCGTCCGTGAAGTCGAACGAAAACTTCTCGAATCCGCCGGTTACCTCGTCGATGTCGCCACCGACGGCATGGAAGGCTGGAACGCCGTCCGTCTCGCCGCCTACGACCTCGTCATCAGCGATGTCGACATGCCCCGCATGAATGGCATCGAATTCGTCCGCCGCATCCGCCAAGACCCCCGACTCCAAAACCTCCCCATCATCATCGTCTCCTACAAAGACCGCGAAGAAGACCGACTCAAAGGACTCGAGGCCGGAGCCAACTACTACCTCACCAAAAGCTCCTTCCACGACGACACCCTCCTCCAAGCCGTCGCGGACCTCATCGCCCCTCAACCTGCCTAACCTCCACCCCGCTCAATCCCCAGGAACCCGCGGCAGCGGCGGTCCAGGCGGACCCGGAGGCTCCGGAGGCCGGGGTGCCTCCGGCACCGTTTGCTCGCTCGTCACCGTTCCCGCCCGGGCTGCCTCCTGCTCCATTTGTCGAATCAACGGAGCCAACCCTGCGGGCACCTCCCGAATCCGCTCCGCACTCACCAAAGCATACGCCCGCTGGGGCACCCGAAACTCCCCAGCCTCGGCCGGATGCTCCGTCACCAGCCGATCGTAAACCTCCAGCGCCTCCCGGGCACGGCCCCGCTGCTCCAAACTCCTCGCCAACTTCACTCCCACTCGAATCCGTCGCAGCGGCTCCTTCAACGATTCCAACAACTCCCGATACACCCTCCATGCCTCCTGCCGATCCGGCACAAACGTCGCCATCAAATCCGCATACCCCTCCTGAAGCACCGGACAACTCCCCTTCTCCACCAAACTGCTCAAAATCCGACGCGTCTCCCCGACCTTCCCCGACTCATAAGTCAACCGCGCCTCCCGTAACCGCAGCCAGGACGTATTCGGATGCTCCGTCGCCCGGGCTGCCTCCAAATTCACATAAAAATTTCGCGGAAACGGCCGATACAACGGATCGCCCACATTGGTGATCATCCAAGAAAGAGCCAACTGCGACTGATACGCCGCCTCCGCAAACGTCAGCCCATTCAACAATGCCGCAAAAAACGTCGGCACCTCGGGCGTAAATCGCAAATAAGGCTCATACACCGAACCCATCGTGGCGGTAACCCCCCGCGCCAAAAACGGCCCCACCCAATTCCGCTCCGGCGTCCGCACCGAACTCGCTGAAAATGAATGAATATGATACGCCACCGCCCCGCGCCGGAACCGAAAACCCTCCCGCGTCATCGGACCTCCCGCATGCAGCGCATACCACCCTGCATACAAGGCCACATCCTCCCACGGCTCCCACGCCGGAACCACGGGTGGAGCCTCATCCACCACCGTCTCAAAACCACTGGCCCGAAACAACTCCGCCGTCCGGCGCAACCACTCATCTCCCAAAATATAAGGATCCTCCTTATCCGTAATCCCCCGCGTATCCACATACGCCCTTCCCGTCAGCTCAAGCCGCTCCGTCTCAATCGCGTCGTCAATCATCTGCCGCACCTGCTCCGCCTCCGGAGCATCCAACCGGCACACCAAAATCAAAAAATCCGCAAACTGCTGATTGAACGGTCGCACCCCACTCGCCCTTTCCGGCAAGTCGGGACTACTGTCATTCGAATAATACAAATTACTGATAAACCCCGCCAACGGCAGATTCACAAACGTGATCAAAGCCAGCTCCGAATCCACCGCGGCCGCGTTCGTTCGCAGCGGCGGCGGAATCCCCTCCGGAGCCGGAATCCCCGGATCATCCTCAATCTTCAACGGAATCCCCCGCATCAAAGCCATCGCCCAAATCTGATTATCCCGCGCCATCAACACCGGCAAATCCCCAATCATCTTTGGCACCCGCCTCAACCAACCCTTGCTCTCCAGATAATCGCTGATCGGCTTCCGAATCGTCCGATCAAAATCATCCCGCGACACCGTCTCCGTCACCGGACACTCAATTCCCAACACCCGCTCCTCCGGAATCCCTCGCCGCTCCGCATAATACCTCGCCAAGCCCTCCGCCTCCGGATCATTCCGATTAAACACCACCAACAGCCGATCCTGCAGCGGAGAAGGCGCTGGCGGCGAGCCTTCCAACCGCAGCCCACCCACCAGCAGGCAAACCGCCACCCCCCACCAGACCTTCACAACGTCAGGCATAACCCATCGTAGGCCAGGAAAACACCACTTGGAAGACTCGCTTCCCGAACCTCATGCAGAAAATCGTGCGCGATATGCGTCAAATAGGTCCGCTCCGCCCCCAGCCGCCCGGCGATCTCCACCGCCTGGCTCACCGAAAGGTGTGACGGATGCGGACGCTCGCGCAACCCATCAATCACCAACACCGGCACCCCCTGCAACACCCTGCCCGCCTCCTCCGGAACCCCCGAACAATCGGGCAAATACGCCAGCTTCACCCGCCCCTCTTCCCGAATCAAAAACCCGTTGGTCGTAAATCGGCCATGCGGCACCGGCACCGGCACAAACTCCAACTCGCCCACCCGAACCTGCCCATCCAGAATATGGGGAATCGCGTGCAAATACCCCGGATACTTCCTCCCCGGATCAAACGCATAATCAAACGCCTGCCGTAACCGCGCCAACGTCGGTCCATCTCCGTAAATCGGTAGATTCCCCTCTTCATCCGTAAACCGCCTCAAATCATCAAACCCCATCACATGATCCGTATGCGCATGGGTAAACAACACCGCATCCACCTGCCTCAACCCCGCCCGCAACGCCTGCGTCCTTAGATCCGGCGGAGCATCAATCAACACCGACTTGCCCCCTCCTCGCACCACCACCGCACACCGCAACCGTTGATCCCTCGGATCCTTCGACCGGCACACCTCGCAATCGCAACCAATCATGGGAACCCCGGTGCTCGTCCCTGTCCCCAAAAACAAAAATTCCATGACCTCCCTTTCCAACCTCCCCGAGGACCCTCGCTTGAGCCGTGGCCAAACCGGTCCAATCAAACCAACCGTTGGGGAGACATCACGACCCCAAACGGTCCCAAAGCCGACCTCCCCTGTCCAGAAAGATGCTCATCCCAACATCCCTCGCACATAGGAACCCGGATCGAAAACCTCGAGCGACTCCAGCGTTTCTCCCCGTCCCACAAAGACCGTCTCCAAACCCAGCTCACGCTTCAACGCCGCCACCACCCCACCCTTGGCCGAGCTATCCAACTTGGTCGCAATCACCCCCGTCACCCCAAGCGCCGCATGAAACTCCCGGGCCTGCGCCAACGCATTGGCTCCATTCGTCCCGTCAATCACCAACAACATCTCCTCCGGCGATCCCTCCTGCTGCTTCCCAATTACCCGACGGACCTTCGCCAACTCCCGCATCAACCCCTCCTTGTTGTGCAACCGCCCCGCCGTATCAATCAAGATCACCTCCGCCCCCTTCGCCACACCCTCAGCCACCCCCTGATACGCCGCCGCCGCCGGATCCGAGCCCGCCACCCCAATCGACCGACTCAACCCCAACCGATCCGCCCACACCGCCAACTGCTCCCCCGCTGCCGCTCGGAAAGTGTCCGCCCCCACCACATGCACCCGCCGCCCCTCTCTTCCCAGGCGGTGGGCCAACTTCGCCAACGTCGTCGTTTTCCCCGCCCCGTTGACCCCCACCAAACACCACACCACCGCCCGTCCCCTCACCGCCCCAGGCACCCTCACCTGCTCCGGCCACAACTGACGCAACCGCGCCTCGGCTGCCTTCCGGATGGTCAACGCGGACACCGTCTGCCCTTTGAGCTCCGCCAAAATCTCTGTCGTCAACGCCACCCCTAGATCCGCTTGAATCAACTGCGCCTCCAGTTCCTCCCAATCCACCGGCCCATCCTTCAACCCCACCACCCACTGCTTGAACTTCGCGAACATCCCCCCGATCCGACCACCTTCCCCACCTCAACGCAAGCGGCTTTCGCCCGCGGCCCTCGTCCTTCACATCGTCACAAAGTGAACCAAAAACACCACCGCCAAAGCCATCGACAGCCACGACAACTCCTTCCAACGCCCCACCAACACCATCAACCCCACATAAACCACAAACCCCAGCGCAATCCCATCGGCAATGCTAAACGTCAACGGAATCCCCATCACCGTCACCAAAGCCGGCACCACCGCCACCCAATCCCCCAAAGGCAAATCCCGCAACCCCTGCATCATGAAAATCCCCACCACAATCAACGCCGGCGCCGTGGCCACTGTCGGAATCGCCAAAAACACCGGCGTAAACGCCAAAGCCGCCAAAAAACACAACCCCACCACACACGCCGTCAACCCCGTCCGCCCCCCCTCCTCAATCCCAGCCGCCGACTCAATATACGATGTCGTGGTCGACGTCCCCAAGATCGCGCCCGTCACACTCGCCGTCGCATCGGCTGCCAGAGCCCGATCAATCCTCGGAATGTTTCCCTTCTCATCCACAAAACCGCCCCGATGACACACCCCCAACAACGTTCCCATCGTGTCAAACAAATCCACAAACAGCAACGCCAACACCAACGGAAACGCCTGACGAAAATGCTCCCACAAATACATCGGATCCAAAGCCAAAAACACCGGACCCAGAGACGCTGGCATCGACACCCACACCGACGGCAACTCGGTCAGTGCCTTTCCCTCCGGCCCCCTCAACACCAATCCCGCCCCCGCCACCAACCCCACCGTCAACAAAATCGCCCCGGGCACCTTCCGCGCAATCAACGCCGCCGCCACCACCAACCCCGCCAAAGCCAACAACGGCTTGGTCTCCGACAAATCTCCCAGCCCCACCAGCGTATTCGGATCCCCCTTCACCAACCCAGCCCCCTGCAACCCCAAAAACGCAATAAACAACCCAATCCCCACACTCACCGACACCTTCAACGCCGGCGGAATCGCCTCAATGATCTTCCGTCGCACCCCCGTCACCGACAAAATAAAAAACAAAATCCCACTATAAAACACCAAGCCCAGCGCCCCCTGCCACGGCACCCCCATCCCCAGACAAATCGAATACGTAAAAAACGCGTTCAACCCCATCCCCGGTGCCTGAGCAATCGGAAGATTCGTCAGCAGCCCCATCAAAAAACACCCCAGCGCCGCGGCCAACGCCGTCGCCGTCAAGGCCGCCCCCCGATCCAAACCTGCCTCCGCCAAAATCGACGGATTCACCGCCAAAATGTACGCCATCGCCGCAAACGTCGTCAGACCCGCCAACGCCTCCCGCGCCCCCGAACTCCCCTTCTCCCGTAACTTAAACAACCGATCCAACCACTCCATGCCTCCCTTCTTGCACCCCATCTGCCCCTGCACGCAAGCACGATCCTTCACCACGCCCCCCATCCTTCTTTGGTTCCATAGACACCAGCCCCCTCCCCAATTACCTTCCCCCCATGACCCGCGCCTTCACCCTCGTCGAACTCCTCGTGGTCATCCTCATCCTCGGCCTCCTCATCGCCTTGGCCTTCCCCGTCGTTCACACCGTTCGTGAATCCTCCATGCGTGCCCGCGAAGGCTCCAACATGCGTCAGGCCACCGTCGCCGTCCCCACTGG
>JBDNCR010000094.1:0-6527 GCA_046719555.1 Verrucomicrobiia bacterium
GGCCGTTCGTCCCCCATGCACCACAAAACCCACCGGATCATAAGCATCGTGCGGAACCGAAAACGCCTCCACCCCCAAATCACCCACTGAAAACTCCGACCCCGTCTGAAACATCCGCCAATCCACCCCGGCCGCGATCGTCTCCTCAATCGCCTGCCGCGTCAGCCGATTGCAATAAATCGGCATCCCGAACCGCCGCACCAACCCGGACAACCCCACCACATGATCCCCGTGCTCATGCGTCACCAACACCCCGGACACCGACTCCGGCGCCACACCCACCGCCACCAACCGCTCCACAATCTGCTTCCCGCTAAACCCCGCATCCACCAACAACCGGGTCGTCCCGGACTCCACCAACGCACAATTCCCCCCGGACCCACTTCCAAGAATCGTCACGCGCAGACCAGGGATTGATTCATTCATGGCACACAAATTGCTCCACCAAGGCTTGCTAATCCCGATTCCCTCTTTATCCTCCGCCCTAATGGCTGGAATCGGACTACAGCAAACCCTCGGTCTCAGTCAAACCCTGTCGCCGCAGATGCAGCAATCCCTGCACCTGCTCCAGGCTCCCGCCCTCGAACTCCGCGCCCTCGTCCAGCAGGAACTCGAACACAACCCGCTCCTCGAGGAATCCCCCCCCGAAGCCGCCGACGACGCCGACCCCGACGATTGGGAAAACGAACTCCAAGAAATGCGCCAGCACGACGAAGACTGGCGCGACCTCTTCTCCCAAAACACCCGGGCCACCGGCGCCTCCCGCGAAGCCCAGGAAAAGCGCCAGTTCCTCTTCGACTCCCAAGTCGAACACGAAACTCTCGCCGACCATCTCCTCGGCCAACTCATCCTCCAAACCAACCGAGAAGACCTCCTCCGCGTTGGCGAAGAAATCATCGGCAACCTCAATGAGGCCGGCTTCCTCACCGCGCGCATCGAAGAAATCGCCGCCTCCGCTCGCGTCCCTCTTGAAACCGCCCAAACCGCCCTTGAACTCATTCAAAGCCTCCATCCCCCAGGCGTCGCCGCCCGCGACCTTCGCGAATGCCTCCTCCTCCAACTTCGGCAACGGGGCAAAGAAGGCGAGCTGGAATGGAAACTCGTGCACGACTCCCTCCCCGAACTCGGACGCAAACGTTTTCGCGAACTGGCCCGCTTGCACGATGTCACCCCCGAACGAATCCAAGAAGCCGCCGCCTACATCGGAAAACTCCAACCCAAACCCGGAGCCGCCTTCTCGCCGGACGAACCACAAAACGTCGTCATCCCCGAAGCCGCCCTCATCCGCATCGACGGACGCTGGGTCGTCCAACTCAATGACGAACCCGTTCCCCGCCTCCGCATCAGCGATACCTACAAAGACCTCCTCGGCCAGGCTGGCTCGGAAAAATCCCTCAACGACTACCTCCGCGACCGCATCCGCGCCGGAAAGTTCCTCATCAAATGCATCCACCAACGCCAGGACACCATCCGCAACATCCTTGAAGAAATCGTCGCCCGCCAAACCGACTTTCTCGAAGGCGGCATCAGCCACCTCAAACCCCTCACCATGAACCAGGTCGCCCAAGTCGTCGGCGTCCATGAAACCACCGTCTCCCGCGCCATCGCCAACAAATACGTTCAAACCCCCTGGGGCATCTTTCCCATCAAATTCTTCTTCACCTCCGGCTACCAAACCAGCGGCGGAGAAACCCTCGCCAACACCTCCGTCAAAGACGCCATCCGCGACCTCATCGACCGCGAAAATCCCAAAAAACCCCTCTCCGACGCCGAAATCGTCCAAATCTTCAAAGAACAAGGCATCGACATCGCCCGGCGCACCGTCGCCAAATACCGCGCCGAACTCAACATCCTCCCCTCCAACCTTCGGCGCCAAATCTAACTTCCCCACCCCTTCCAAAGCCCGTTACTCACCCGGCAACCGGTAAATCAACAAAGGCGCCGGATGCCCCTCCGTCGTCACCCACACCTCCCGCCCATCCGCCGAAAAACAAACCGCCTCCGCCTGATCCAGCCCGTGCAGCGGCAGCGCCTCCACTTGTTCCCCCGGCAACTCGCGACCCACCCCCCGAAACCACCAAACTCGCAGATAATCCAAAACCACCAGACTCCTCCCATCCGGTGCCAAATCCAGCCCCGTCGGCATCTGCGCCACCAACGGCGCGGACTCCGGCGACCGGATAAACAACCGCCCCACCACCGAGGGCGACCGCCACCGCCCCACCGGCCGCGCCACAAACGGTCCCCGCTCCCGTCCCAAACCAAGCGGCACCTCATAAAACGTCGGCACCCGCTCCCTCTTGCTCAACACCACAAACCTTTCCCTCTGCACATCCACCCCCAACCCCTCCGCATCCCGTGGCCCATCCGGATACGTAAACACCACCGTTCGCACCGGAACCACCCGCCCCTCCGCCACTCGCCCCCCCTTGAACCGTGGCTCCGGCACAATGTAAATCGACACCCGGCTCCGCCGCCCCCGGTTATCCCCAATATCCGCGATCGCCAGATAACTCCGCCCCCGCCAAACAAACGACGCCAAATCCTCCCAATCCCGGTTGGAAGCCTCACCCACCTCCGCCGATCCCAAACTCCGCCCCTGCCGATCGATCGCATACACCCGGGGCCCATGCCCACTATCATTCACCACCCACACCGTATCCGCCCGCAGCCGGGACGCCGCCATCCCCGAAATCTCCGTGAGCTCCGGGTGATCAATCACCGCCCGCTCCACCAACCGCGGCCCGCCCACCGCTACCCCCATCCCTGCCCACCCAACCATCAACCCCAAACCCAGCCCCAACCACCAGCCCACCCTACCCACTCATGCCCCCACAAACTCCAACTCCACCGGATTCGGAATCGCTCCCAACCGATACCCCCGACCGAGAAACTCCCGAATCGCCGACCGACCCCGTTCCCCATAATCCAACGTCAACTCATTCACATACATCCCAATAAACCGATCCGCCATCGCCCGATCCAACCCCCGCCCCAGCGGCAGCGCGTGCTCCACCCCATCGGCCCGATGCTCCAACCCAAACCGAATACTCTCCGTCAACAACGCCGACACCTCCCCCATCACCTCCCGCCCCAAACGCTTCCGAATCACATTCCCCCCCAAAGGCAACGGCAACCCCCCCGTCTCCCGAAACCACCATCTCCCCAAATCCTCCGTTAACTCAAAACCCTCCGCCCCATAAGTCAACTGACCCTCATGAATTATCAACCCCAACTCCGCCTCCCCCCGCCGCAACACCTCAAAAATCTCGTCAAACGGAACCTCCACCGCCTCAATTGCCTCCCCCGTCCGATCCAAATAAAGCTGCAACGCCAAAAACGCACTCGTCAATTTCCCCGGCACCGCAATCCGCACCCGCCCCACATCCTCCCGCGCCAACCGCTTCCGCCCCACCAACATCGGCCCATAATTATCTCCCATGCTCGCCCCGCTCGGCAACAACGCATAATCCTGGGTCAAATACGCATACGCATGAATCGACACCGCCGTAATATCCAACTCCGCCCGACGCGCCCGCTCATTCAACGTCTGAATATCCTGTAAAATGTGCTCGAAAACATAACGCCCCGTCGGAATCCGCTGCGCCGCCAGCGCGTAAAACATAAACGCATCATCCGGATCGGGGGAATGGCCTAAGGTCAAATGCATCACCCCGCACCTTACACACCTCCCGCCCAAAGGCGAATGCGGAAAACCCACCCCCGCCCGTCACCAAATCTTCATCCTCCCAGGCTTGCCCTCCGCCTTGCCTCTGTGGCTAGCTTGGCCCATGGCCGTCATTCCCAACGCCTCCCCCTTCCTCGTCCCCTCTGCCGATGGACGCGTTCGCAACGTTCCCGACACCCACCACAAAGCCCTGCAAATCAACCTCGACCCGCGCCGCTACGGAACCTTCGCCGAAATCGGAGCCGGGCAAGAAGTCGTCCGTTGGTTCTTCCGCGTTGGCGGAGCCGCCGGAACCATCGCCAAAAGCATGTCCGCCTACGACATGAAAGTCAGCGACGCCATCTACGGCCCCTGCGAACGCTACGTCAGCCGCAGCCGACTCAACTCCATGCTCGCCCACGAACACGCCCTCAACCTCGAACGCCTCAAACCCATCCGTGGCGACAACACCGCCTTCTTCGTCTTCGCCGACACCGTCTCCGCCCGCAACTTCAAAGGCACCAACGAATGCCACGGCTGGATGGGCGTCCGCTTCCAGGCCCATCCCCGCGACGAAGACAGCTCCATCGTCGTCCACGTCCGCATGCTCGACAACGAAAACGCCCTCCAACAAGAAGCCCTCGGCATCGTCGGCGTCAACCTCCTCTACGGCGCCTTCTTCTACCACCACGAACCCGACCTCCTCATCGAATCCCTCCTCGACAACCTCACCACCAACCGGATCGAAATCGACATGATCGAATTCTCCGGCATCGAATTCCGCCACGTCGACAACCGCCTCATGAGCCTCAAACTTGTCGAACTCGGCCTCAGCAAAGCCGCCATGTTCGGCCCCGATGGCGACGTTCTCCAACCCTCCGAAATGTTCCACAAACGCCCCATCCTCGTCGAACGCGGCAGCTTCCGCCCCGTCTGCAACGTCAACGTCGACATGCTCCGCTGCGCCCAGGAAAAGTTCGCCTCCACCTCCTCCACCAACCCCCTCATCCTCACCGAACTCACCATGCGCAACCTCATGGCCTCCGGCGAAATCGATCACCGCGACTTCCTCGCCCGGGCCGACATGCTCGCCGCCTCGGGCATGACCGTCCTCATCTCCGACTACTTCGAATACTTCCGCCTCGCCGCCTACCTCCGCCGCTACACCAAAGAAGCCATCGGCCTCGTCATGGGCGTGCCCAGCCTCCTCGAACTCTTTGACGAAAAATACTACACCAACCTCGATGGCGGCATCCTCGAATCCTTCGGGCGCCTCTTCAAAAGCGACATCAAACTCTACGTCTATCCCCTCCTCAACCAAGAAACCGGCACCATCACCACCGCCGATAACCTTAACCTCCCCGGCGACCTCCAACAACTTCACACCTTCTTCATGGGCCGCCAACTCATCGTCCCCCTCGACAACTACGACCCCAACTGCCTCCCCATCTTCTCCCGCCACGTCCTCAAAAAAATTGCCGAAGGCGACCCCTCCTGGGAAACCATGGTCCCCCCCGCCGTCGCCCAAGTCATCAAATCCCGCGCCTACTTCGGCTACCGACCCGCAGCCTAACCTCCGCCCCCCCGCGCCTCTGCCCCAAAACCGCGCACCCCCTAGCGCCACTCGTGCTTCGGATAACGCCGCTGCAACTCCACCCTCAACTTCGGATAGGTCTCCGTCCAGAACCTCTGCAAATCCGTCGTCACCTGCACCGGACGCAAATTGGGAGCCAACAACTCCAACGTCACCGGCACCCGCCCTCCCGCCACCGCCAACGACCCATCGAGCCCATAAAAATCCTGAATCCGCGCCGACACCACCGGAGGTTGATCCACCCGATACGTCACCTTCACCTGCCGCCCACTCGGCAGCGGCAACCGCACCGGGGCCAGCGCCTCCACCGCCCCCAACTGCTCCGCGGACAACCACCCCCGAATGACCGGCAACACCGGACGCTCCCGCACCTCCTTCGGCCCCCGCGCCCCATAACAAATCTGCTCCACCATCGCCCGCCGATCCCCCTCCGTCACCGGCGGAATCCCCAATTCCGGGCACCACTCCGCCACCCGGTTAATCCGCACAATCCACTGCTCCGCCTCGTGATTCCACTGCTCCAGCCGACAACGCCCCGCCAAAACCTCCTCCGCCAGAATCCGGGCCATCGCCTCAGGATCGTCCTCGCACGGCCGCACCCTCTCCGCCACCACAATTCCTCGAAACAACTCTCGCTCACGCCGCACCACCACTCTCTGAATCGCATCAAGCTCCGTCCGCACTTCTCTCCCCCACCCATCCGGTTGATCCTCCCGCAGCCATGCCTCCTCGACCGCTGACGCCCCTCCCAAAATCACCTCCGGGCGCCCATCCACCCCTCGAACCTCCCGCACCTCCGTCGCCACCAACCACACCTCATCCCGAATCCGGCTCTCCCGCTCCAAACTCCCCATCCGCCCATGCACCAACGCACAACGTAACGTCCCCCGGTCCAAACGCCGCGCCACTCGATCCGCAAATCCCGCCATCACACACCGCCGAAACCTCTGCCAATCCTCCTCCCCAAAACGCTTCTCCCCCGAACTCACCCCCATCAACCCGGCCAACTGTCGAGCCACCGCCATCGCCATCCGGGCCGCCCCCGCATGGATGCCCAAACTCTCGCAAAAACTCCCCTCAAACCCGTGCCCCTCCGCCTCCATCGCTCCCAGCATCGGCCACGCCAAATCCGTCCCATGCCCATCGCCCCAACGCCGCTCCCGCGCCTGCTCCAGATGCTTCTCCTTCCTCCCCAACAACACCGGCCGACCCTGCGTCACCCCTGCCGCCACACACGCCAACTCCACCACCCCCAATTCCCTGGCT
>JBDNCR010000095.1:0-6503 GCA_046719555.1 Verrucomicrobiia bacterium
CCCCTCACCGCCGAAATTGCAACCCGGCGGCGTAGGCCCCAAAAACCTTCGCAATTTCGTCCCGGACCCGGCGGAACTCCGCCATAATCTCTTCGTCGGTTCCCGTGGCATGGGCGGGATCATCGAAGCCCCAATGATAGCGGTGAACCTGGCCCGGGTAGGCCGGGCAGGCCTGGTCAGCATTTCCGCAGACCGTGATGACG
The DNA here is from genome assembly GCA_046719555.1 of Verrucomicrobiia bacterium. Lineage (GTDB taxonomy): Bacteria > Verrucomicrobiota > Verrucomicrobiia > Methylacidiphilales > CALFVM01 > CALFVM01. The sequence goes on from JBDNCR010000095.1 coordinate 204, forward strand.
GTGTGGACCGGACGGCTTAGAAATTCGTCCATGTGCTTGGAATGATGGCCGGAAATGTCGATCCCGATCTCCGCCAGAGCCGCAATGGCCCGGGGATGGACATAACCCGCGGGCTTACTGCCGGCACTGGCCACTTCAATCAGATCCCCGGCCGCCTGGCGGAGGATCCCCTCCGCCATATGGCTGCGGCACGAGTTACCGGTGCAGAGAATGAGAACCAGAGGTTTTGCGGGGTCGGTCATCAATTGTTCGACACGGTGTTTTCTTTGGAGCCAATTTCCTTGGTCACCTCCGTTAAGCGCAACCGATCCAGTTTTTCAAGAGGCAAACTGGTAAACAATTCCAAACGCCGCTGAATCTGGATCGCCACATTCTTAAAGAAGCGGAAGGTCTCTTCATCAGAACCAACAAACGCCGCCGGATCCGGCGAGCCCCAGTGAGCAATGATCGGTTGACCCGGCCAAATCGGGCAGCTTTCCCGGGCGTTGTCACAGACGGTGATCACAAAATCAAAAACCGGATTCCCGTCCTTGAACTCTTCCCAGGATTTGCTCCGGGCATCGCTGGCATCAATTTTGAAAAATTCTTTCAACACTCGCAGGGTCATCGGGTGAACCTCACCCTTCGGACTGGCTCCCGCACTGTAGGAATTAAAGCGGGTCGGCGCAATCCGCCGAAGAAGGTATTCACCCATCACGCTCCGGGCAGAGTTCCCAGTGCAAAGGAAGAGCAGGTTGAATTTCGGGCTTTCTTGATTTTGGCTCATGGTTTTGGGGGATGCGGGCCGAGACATCCAGCCGCTCCCGCGACCGATACCTCCTCCCTGGGTTAAGATCGGAAGCTTTTGAGGATTTAACGACAAACCTCCATCCAGGGCACGAGGGTCCAACGCCCGTGTGACAATCGTGCGACTTCTCGGCAAAAGTCACGTTCGGCCCTCGCCTTCCAAATCAATCCCGGATCACTCGTTCCTGATCCCAACAGGGCCTGGTTCACCATCCAGCCCTTCGGTTCAATCCCAGCCCGGCGCAGATCGTCCGCTAACGCGGCCGCCTCATGAAGGGGTGTGGCCTCCGGAAGAGTCACCAAAAAGACCGCCGTCCACGCTGGATCGCGCAATCGCGGCAACAACCGAACAGCCGATTCCGGCAGACTCTCGGCGGTTTGCCGTTCCATCTCCCGGGCGTAGGCCAAAGAAGCATCCAGCAACAACACCGTGTGGCCCGTGGGCGCAGTATCCAGCACCACCACCTTGTCCTTGCCCTCGCCCACCCGTTCCGCAAAGGCGCGGAAGACCGCAATCTCTTCAGTGCAAGGAGAACGGAGCTCCTCCTCCAAAAGTGCCCGCCCGCCCGCATCCAAATCGTCCGACGACATTTGCATCACCGCCTGGCAGTAGGCACTCACCTCCGCTGCCGGATCAATCCGGCTGATCTCCAAACCGGCCCCGGCTCGGGATAAATCAAGATGCGCCGCCGGATCGGTGGTGCTCAAGTGCACCCGAGCCCCGGCCGCCGCCACCTCCCGCGCAAAACGCTCCGCCAGCGTCGTCTTGCCCACACCACCCTTGCCCATGAACAAATAGACCCCCGATCCTTTCGCCACCGCCTCCGCCACCCACTCCTCCCATCGCCCCAACTCCATCCCCCACTCCTCAGTTTCCGCAGTCGGGCTCCCCTCCGGTTCAACCGGCAGCTCATCCTGTCCAATCGAGCGCAGGGTGTGAATCCCGACCGTTCCCTGGGGCCGAAAAGGAAGCGAAGCCATCGGCAACGACGCCAAACCTCGGGCCATCCCTTGCCGAGCCGCTTCACCCCGTGCCTCCCATGCCGCCGCCACGGGATCGGACCGGTGGGTGGCCCTGAAGCAATAGTTGAGAATCAGCCCCATCCGCCGCAGCCCCAACGTCGCCAATTCCTCCCGAGTCCGTTCAGCCTCCTTCAACGACTCGGGGTCCGGCCGGGCAACCAGAAACACGCCACATTCCCGACCGTCCCGCAAGCTGACCAGAGCCCGGCGATACTGTTCCCGGGCACCGACCAGCTTCTCCACCGGCCCCAAACACGAATAACCCGACCGGTTGCTATCCAAAAAATCGGTCCACGCCCCGGGCAAACTCAACAACCGCAAGGTGTGCCCGGTTGGTGCCGTGTCCAAGACAATTCGGTCATACCGTTGGCGGACCTCCCCATCGGCCACAAACCGGACAAAACCGTTAAACGCGGCCACATCCACCGTGCAGCTCCCCGATAACTGTTCCTCCATCTGCCGCACCAAAGCCTCCGGTAACACGCCCCGGACCGGCCCAATCACCTCCTCCCGGTGTCGTCGCGCGGCCTCCTCCGGGTCGAGGTTACACGCCTCCAAACCGTTGACCCCAGGCACCGCCAACGGATCAAGACCCAGGCTCACCCCGAGCATTTCATCCAGATTCGACGCCGGATCGGTGCTCACCAGCAATACCCGCTCCCCTGCATCGGCCAATGCCACCGCCGCGGCACACGACAACGTCGTCTTCCCCACGCCCCCTTTCCCCGTGAAAAGCAAGACCGGGGGGAGAGGCGCCAGAGGCAGAAACGGAGGCTGAAGTTCGGTCAGCAACACGACGAGCCCTCAGCGCATGACCCACTGGCCCTCGGCACCAGTGACACCAAGGGCGGCCGTTCCGCCGCGTGGCGGAGATCCTCCTTACCCGGATACCGTCCCCGAAACGCCAACGTCCCATTGACAAAAATCAACGGCAGCACCTCCTGAGGCTGCCCCCCCGCCAGCAGAGCCCGAACCTCTGCGTGTCCCGTAAAAGCCAACGGGTCCTGCGCAAGATTATGCCGGAGAACCTTGACCCCCTCCCGCGCCAAAGCGGCCAAATCCTCCGCAAAGGCCACCAGCTTCGGATCGACCTCCGGACCGCAGACGCCCGTGGAGCAGCACATCGGCGGATCAAAAACCTCGATTTGGGTTAAACGACCGGTTGACGAACTCATGAGCCTGCCTTTCGTGAAGATGAAGCCGGGGCCGTCCCCTGGCACCTATTCGCCAGCGGATGGTTGCCGCCGCGAACCACCCGCTCCAGCGCCAACGCGTCCCGGCGAAAGATCGGATCCTCCATCACACAATCCTGGAGACAAGCCAACTGCTTCCGTAACAACGGAGGACGGACCGCGGGAAGCCGATACACCATCCAAGTTCCCCGCCGCTCTGCTTCGACCAGTCCGGCGCGACGCAACACCGCCAACTGTTGGGACACCTTGACCTGCGGCTCCGCCAAAATGGTCTGCAGATGACAAACACACAAAGGTTGGCGCAAGAGCAAGGCCAGGATCCGCAAACGCCGCGCGTCGCACAAACACTTGTAAACGCGAACCAGCTCCATGGAAGAAAGAGGCTAACCCGGCAGTTACATAAAGCAAACTTTATATTCACTTTTTTGCATATCGATCCGCCCCCCTTGCCCGGCACCGTCCTCGCCGACCCGCCTCCCTCAATCTCCCACCTTGCCACCGAAGCCCAGGCGCGGCTAGCCTATCGGGCTCTATGTTCCAGTGGATTCTCCGGAAGATCATCGGCAACCAAAACCAACGTGCCATCAAACGCATGCTGCCTACCGTCCGGGCCATCAACGAAATCGAAACCCAGCTGCAAGGACTGTCCGACTCCGAGATTCAAAAACGGACCCCTCTCCTGAAAGCTCGGCTCGCCGAGGGAGCCACGCTGGACGAGATCCTTCCCGAAGCCTTTGCCACCGTCAAAAACGTCTGCCGCCGCTTCACCGCCGCCCGGCGTCGCATCACCGTCCGTGGCCAGGAACTGACCTGGGAAATGATCCCGTTCGACACCCAATTGATCGGGGGCATCGTCCTCCACTCAGGCAAAATTGCGGAAATGGCCACCGGCGAAGGGAAGACCCTGGTGGCCACCCTGCCGACTTATCTCAACGCCCTGACCGGCCGCGGCGTTCACGTGGTCACGGTGAATGATTACCTTGCCGCCCGTGATGCCGAGTGGATGGGGGAAATTTACCGCTTCCTGGGCTTAACCGTTGGGGTGATCCAAAATGGTCAGAGTCCGGACGTCCGCCGCCAACAATACGCGGCCGACATCACCTACGGCACCAACGCCGAGTTTGGCTTCGATTACCTGCGCGACAACGGCATGGCCACCACTGCCGCGGACCAAGTCCAACGCGGGCACGCCTACGCCATCATCGACGAGGTCGACTCGATCCTCATCGACGAGGCCCGAACCCCCCTCATCATCTCGGGCCCGGCCACCGTCGCCACCCATCAGTTTGACAAGTTCAAAGACAAAGTTGCCGCCTTGGTCCGCGAACAAAACACCCTCTGCAATCGACTGGCGGCCGAAGCCAAACAACTCGTCGAAGCCGGGGACCTTCCCGCCGCCGGCCGTCTGCTGTTAAAGGTCCGCTTTGGCATGCCCCGCAACAAAACCCTGCTCAAGTTCATGGAAGACCCGGAAGTTCGCCGGGCCATCGACGATGCCGAGTTAGCTCTCTACCAGGACTCCCGCCGCACCGAGCTCTACAAGCTCAAGGAGGAACTCTATTTCACCATCGAACAGAAAAACTCCGAGGCCGACCTCTCCGATATGGGCCGCAACTTCCTCAATCCCAGTCACCCGGAGTTTTTCACCGTGCCCGACCTGATCACCCTCAACCACGACGTCGATTCCGATCCGTCCAAAACCCCCGAGGAAAAGATGAAGGCCCGGGCGGCCATCCAAGCCGAATACGAAGAAACCAGCCAACGGATCCACAACATCTCCCAGCTTCTGCGGGCCTTTTGTGTCTTTGAGAAAGATGTCCACTACGTCGTGCAGGACAACAAAGTCGTCATTGTTGATGAATACACCGGCCGCACCATGCCGGGCCGTCGGTGGTCCGACGGTCTGCACCAAGCCGTCGAGGCCAAGGAAGGCGTGCAAATCGAGCGAGAGACCCAAACCTTAGCCACCATCACCATCCAGAACTATTTCCGCCTCTACGACAAACTCGCTGGCATGACCGGCACCGCGGAAACCGAGGCCAACGAGTTCAAAGACATTTACAAGCTCGACGTGGTCGTCATCCCCACCCACCGCCCCTGCATCCGGATCGACTCCGACGATCTCATCTTCAAAACCCGGCGGGAAAAACTAAACGCTCTGGTCGAAGAAATCAAAAAACGGCATCAGGTCGGCCAACCGATGCTCGTCGGCACCGCTTCGGTCGAATCCTCGGAAGTCATCGCCCGCCTGCTCAAACGCGAGAACATCCCCTGCACCGTTCTCAACGCCAAATACCACCAGCAGGAAGCCGAGATCGTCGCCCGCGCCGGACAAAAAGGGGCCGTGACCATCGCCACCAACATGGCCGGCCGCGGCACCGACATCAAACTCGGACCCGGCGTTGCTGACCTGGGCGGACTCTGCGTCATCGGCACCGAACGTCACGAATCCCGCCGCATCGACCGCCAGCTTCGCGGACGTTGTGCGCGTCAAGGCGATCCCGGCTGCTCCCAATTTTTTATCTCCTTTGAAGACGACCTCATGCGGAACTTCGGCGATTCCCGGAAAATCTCCGCCCTCATGACTCGCCTGGGCATGGAGGAAAACGAAGGTCTCCAGCACCCCTGGCTCAACCGCTCGGTCGAGACCGCACAAAAACGGGTCGAACAACGCAACTACCAAATCCGCAAACACACCCTCCAATACGACGACGTCATGAACCAACAGCGGACCGTCGTCTACGCCTTCCGCGATAACGTCCTTCACACCGACGACACCCGCTCCGAAGTCTTCAACGTCGTTGACGAGGTCATCGACCAAAAAGTCGCGGAACACTTCAACTCCCCCGAGCCCGATGTCGAAGGCTTCCTCCGTTGGGCCAACGCCTCCATGCCCCTTGGCTTGGACCAGGCGGCCATCGGCTGGCCCCAAGCCCGCCCCGAAGCCATCGCCGCCACCACCAAAGAACGGGTGCGCAAGGCTTACGAAGCCAAAATTGCTTTCGAGGAACCGGCGGCTGTCCAATCCCTCGAACGCTACATCGTCCTCAACGCCATCGACCGGCTCTGGCAGGAACATCTCTACGCCATGGACAGCCTCCGGCAGAGCATCTCCCTCCGCGCCTACGCCCAACGCGATCCCCTGGTCGAATATAAACAGGAATCGTTCCAGATGTTCCAAGAACTCATGGGCAACATTAACCAGGAAATCGTCAACAACGTCTTCCGCTCCGCCACCAGCCTCACCGCCTTCGAGAAATTCCTCCAAGCCCTGCCCCGCCAGTTCCTGCAACAGCAA
>JBDNCR010000096.1:0-6489 GCA_046719555.1 Verrucomicrobiia bacterium
TGGTTGAGTGGGAGGTTACGGCGTTCGGCGACGAGGGAGACGAATCGATCGTAGCTTTCGTTGATGAGGGTTTGGAAGAGGGAGCGTTCGATTTCGGTGACGGGGCGGAGGGGGTTGAGGAGGTCTTTGAGGTCGCCCGATTTGAAGGTGACGAGGCTGATCCCGATTTTGTTGGCGAGGGATTCCATGTTGAAGGTTTGGAGGAGGACGCCGATGGAGCCGGTGAGGGTTTGGGTGTTGGCGGAGATGTGGCGGGCTCCGATGGCGGTGTAGTAGGCTCCGGAGGTCCCGATGGATTGGAGGAAGGCGACGACGGGTTTTTCTTGGTCGGCGTTGGCGACGGCGTGGTAGAGGATGTCGCTGGCGGTGACTTCGCCTCCGGGGCTGTCGATGCGAAGGACGATGGCTTTGGTGGCGGGGTCGTTCAGGGCCTGGCGAAGCATGAAGGTGTAGTCGTCCAGTTGGGTGGAGTAGACTTCGCCGGGGCTGGAGGCGGAGATGATGCCGGAGATGTCGATGACGGCGATTTTGTCCGAGGAGTGGGGATCGCCGAAGAGGTGGATTTCTTCGAAGTCGGCCGGGGTTTTGCCGAGGGAGGAGGATTTGCTGGCGAGGAGGATGAGGTTGAGGAAGACGGAGAGGGCCAGGGCCATCAATAAAAAGATGGTCAGGCAGCCGAAAGCGCGTTTCATGGATGGGGGACGATGACATCGCGCGCCGTGCAACGCAAGTCGAAGTCAGGAGCCGGGCCGGGAACGGCGTCGGTGTTGGCGGTGCGGTTGTTGCAGGCGGTGAAGCGGTGCCGGGAGGCGAATGCGGATGTGGAGGGGATCGCGGTGGCGGTGAGTGGGGGTTTGGATTCGATGGTGTTGGCTGAGGCTCTGCACCGGACGGGGGTCAGGTTTACGGTGTTGCATTTTAATCATCGGTGGCGGGGCGCGTCGAGTCGGCAGGATTTGTTGTGGGTGAAACGGTGGGCGGAGGCGCGGGGTTTGCCGTTTGTGTCGGGGCGATCGGCGCGTCCAGGGGTGGTGGGGGAGAATGAGGCGCGGGAGAGTCGTTGGCGTTTTTTTTATGATGGGTGCAAGGAGGCGGGATGTGGTCAGTTGTGGCTGGCCCAACATGCGGATGATTTGGTGGAGACGTTTTTGTTGCAGTTGATGCGGGGAGCGGGGCCGGAGGGGATGGCGAGTTTGCGGGCGGTGCGGGTAAAACATGGGGTGAGGGTGGTGCGGCCGTTGTTGGAGTTTTCCAAGGGGGAGTTGAAGCAGATTGCCAAGGGTTGGGGGTTGGAGTGGCGGGAGGATCCGACCAATGAGTGGATGACGCAGTTCCGGAACCGGGTTCGATTGAAGTTGGTGCCGTTTATGGAGGAGATTGCGGGGCGACCGGTGCGGGAACCGATTTGGCGAGCGGCGCGGGTGTTGGCGGATGAGAATGAGTATTGGGAGGAGTTGTTGCCGGCGAGCTGGCCGGAGAAGGTGTCGTGCGGGTTGAAGTTGAAGCCGGTGGCGCATCAGCGGCGGTATTTGCGGGGTTGGTTGAAGGCGCAGGGGGTGCCCGGGGTGGGGTTTGAGTTGATTGAGTCGGTTCGGTCGTTGTTGACCGATTTGCATAAGAGCAAGGTGAATTTGCCGGGGGATCGGCATTGTCGGCGGCGGGCGGGATATTTGTTTATTGAGTAAGCGGGCGGAGCTTGCCTCCGGGAAGGGGTGACCCTAGGTTTCTGGCCCGCATGACTTTCCGCTTTGCCCGTTGGATGGACCGGTTTGGGATTTCGCGCCGGAAACTTCGCGGAGGGCGGGTTCATCGGTGGGTGGGTGATCACATGTTCAGTAAGGAGTTGTGGTTGCTGCATCGGGAGTCGGTGGCGTGGGGGTGGTTGATTGGGTGCCTTGCGGCGACGACGCCTTTTTTGGGGTTTCAGATGCTGATGGCGTTGCCGTTTGTGTTTATTTTTCGGGCGAATATTTTGGTGACGTTCGGGTTGATCTGGACGACCAATCCGTTGACGGCGCCGATTATTTATGGCTTGGCGCTGTTGTTGGGGAATAAGTTGTTGGGCCATTCGACGGCGGATTTGGCGTTTTGGAGAGATGCGGAGGCACTCAATTTGAGCCCGGAGTTGTTTGCGCAGTTCGGGATGGATTTGTTTGGGGCTTTGTTGTTGGGGACAACGATTCTGGGTTTGGGGCTGGGGGTGCCTGGATTTTTTTTGGTGCGGATGTTTTGGCCGGAGGCAAGGAAGCGTCCGCCGGGGAACGGAGGAAACGGACGAGGGGAGGCGGGGTTGGGACCACCGGTTGGGGGAGCGGTTGGAAATCCGGTGGAGGGGGAAAGGATCGAGTTTAAGGTGCGGGGGCGGGTGGAGGTCGGAAACGGTCGGGAGTGAACCAGTCGCCAAGAATCCAGCTGAGGGCTTTGAAGGCGGTTTTGAGGAGAAGTCCGGGGTCGGAGAGGATGGCGGAGCGGAGGCGGGGAAGGAGATCGTTTTCCGGACGGTGGAGGGTTCCGGAGATGAGGACGGGGGTCCAGTAGAGTTGATCGCGTTGTTCGGGGAAGAGTCGATGGCCGGCGGGACCGAGCCAGTCGATGATTTGAGGGGCACAACCGAGTTGGAGTTGACCGGAGAGGGTCTGGTCGGGGTGGAGGGTGAGGTGGCCGGTGAGGCCGAGTCGGCCGGGGATGTGGGCGTGGAGTTGGTCGAGGCGGGTGGAGCCGTTGTGGTGGTGGAGGGTGCCCTGGAGTTGGGTAAAGCGGGCATCCAGCCAGGCGGGGTCGTTGAAGAAACGGGCGAGGTCGGCTTGGAGTTTGAGGCGGCGGAGGGTGAGCCCGGAGAGGTCGAAGGCGGCGGTGGCGCGGGTTTGCTGGGGTTGGGCGGTGCTGCCGCGCAGGGCGAGGCGGGTGCGGGCGGAGCCGGAGATGGAGCCGCGCCAGGCGGGGGGGAGGAGGGGGTGAAGGTTGGGGGTGTGGAGCTGGGCGAAGAGGGTGAAGGAGCCGGAGGGATCAAGGGAGGCGTAGCCGTGGGAGCGGATGAGGCGGGAGGCGTCGAGGGTGAAGGATTTGAGTTCCCAGAGGTCGGCTCCGTAGGACATTTCAAATTGGGCCCGGTCGAAACGGAGGGTGCGGAGGGCGTGGATGCCGAGGCGGGCGTAGAGGGGGCGGAGAAGGGGGAGTTGGTCGAGGGAGCCTTGGTCGAGTTGGAGGAAGGTCCAGGCGTTGAGTTGGCGGAGGTCATCGGGATGGCCTTCAGCGAGGAAGCGTCCGGTGACATGGCCTTGAAGATGCCGTTGGATGGGGGCGGGGAGCCAGCGATTGAGGGGGAAGTCGTTGAGGGTCATGTCGAGGTCGATGCGGCCGTTGGCTGAGCCGGAGAGGCGTCCATGCATGTCGATGAGGCCGGGGGCGGAGAGGCGGAGGGAGGGAATGGTGAAGGCGCGGTCACGAAGGGTGAAGGCGCAGGAGAGGCTTTGGAATTGGATTTGGGTGAAGGCGGAGTCGCTGGTGAAGTTGGCGATGGTGTGCTGGAGGGGAAGGTTGGCGACGGTGAGGTTGTCGATGACGATTTGGCCGGAGCCGTCTTCGCCGTGGCGGGTTTTGCCTGGGCGGTGGTAGGTGACCCAGCCGTTGGCCGAGCCGGAGATGGCTTCGCCTAGTTTGCCGGGGAGGGCGTAGGTGAGGGGGAGGTCGGCGATACGGACGGAGAAGCGGAGGGAGGTGTCCTCGTGCATGCCGAGGCGGGCCCGGCCTTCGACACGGCTGGAGCCGTTTCCGGGTGGGGAGAGGAGGAGGAAGTTTTGAAAGTCGAGGAAGGTGCGGGCGGTGATGAATTCGAGGTTTTGGATGTGGAGCGGGGGAAGGAGATGCATGGAGAGGGTTCCTCCGGAGCCGACGATGCGCCAGTCTTTGAGGCCGTAGGGGAAGACTTGGACGGACAGGCCGGTGGCCGAGGCGTCGTGGCCGAGGAAGGAGAAGGTGAGGTCGGTGTTGGGGCAGGTGGTGACGACGGGGACGAAACGGGTGGGAAGGAGGAAGGCGTACCAGGGACGTTTTCCGGGGGGAAAGGGGATTTTGAGGGCGTCATTGGGCGGTTGGAGACCGATGCGAGCTCGGGCGATGTCGATCTGGGAGACGGTCCATTGGCGGCGGAGGATGCCCCAAGGATCGAAGGTGGCGCGGATGTCGGAGGCATCGAGGAAGGCGATGGCTTCCCCTGGTCGACCGATGGAGGTGTAGGAGGAGGTGGCAACTGACCAGGTGGAGGTGCGGTGCAGCGGAGCGTAGTGTCCTTCGAGTTTGAGGCCTTTGTCGGTGGCGCGTTCGATCATGGTGCGGAAGGCTGAGGAGGCGACGAGAGAATCGGCCTGATCATGCAGGAACCAGGAGAGGGCCAGGCTGATGAGGAGGAGGAGAAGAGCAAGGGTGGCCAGAGTGGTGATGAGGAGGGTCAACCAAGGTCGGGTTTTCCACCGGAAACGCACGGCGGGAGTGTGGGGATGATGGCGGGAGGTGAGAAGCGTGAAGTGTGTGGGCGGGAAAAGCGTCTGGATATCTGGTGGCTTTTGGGTATTTTATCGCGTTCAGTGGATCGAGAACGGAAGAGTAAACAGATGCGAGTGTGGACCAGTTTGATGTCGGTGGGGGCGGGGCTTTTGTTGGGCTCTGGGGTGGTGGCTTTGGCGTTTTTGCCTGGGCAGAAGGGTGGTCCAGGCCCGGAGGTCCGAGTGGATACCTCTCCGGTGGAGCGGGGTGGTGGGCTGGCGTCGTCGTTTGCCCCGGTGATTCGCGAGGCGGCGCCGTCGGTGGTGAACATTTACACGACACGGACGGTGCGGATGGGGGGGATGCGCGACCCGTTTTTTGAGTTTTTTTTCGGGCCGCGAATGGGGCCGGGTGTGCCCCAGGAGCGGCAGCAGCAGGGGCTGGGGTCGGGCGTGATTGTATCGTCGGACGGTTACATTTTGACCAATCATCATGTGATTGATGGGGTGGATGGAATCCGGGTGCGTCTGGCAGATGATCGCAATTCGGAGTATGCGGCCAAGGTGGTGGGGTCGGATGAGGCGACGGATATTGCGGTGTTGAAGGTGGAGGCGAGCGGGTTGCCGGCGGCGGTTTTGGGGGATAGTGGGGCGGCGGAGGTGGGGGATGTGGTGTTGGCGATTGGCAATCCGTTCAATATTGGGCAGACGGTGACCTTGGGGATCATTAGTGCCAAGGGTCGACAGTTGCCGCCGGACCGGGTGATGGGATCGATGGCGTATCAGGATTTCATTCAGACCGATGCGAGTATTAATCCGGGCAATTCGGGTGGAGCGCTGATTGATGCGGCGGGCCGGGTGATTGGGATCAATACGGCGATTTTTAGTCAGACGGGAGGAAATTTGGGGATTGGGTTTGCGGTGCCGATTAATCTGGCGCGGGATGTGATGACGCAGTTGATTTCGACGGGGCGAGTGGCCCGTGGGTTTCTTGGGGTGGAGATTCAGGAGGTGGATGCAGATTTGGCGAAGCAGTTCGGGTTGAAGGAGCCGCGTGGGGTGTTGATCACGGGGGTGACACCGGGCGGAGCGGCTGAGGAGGCTGGGTTGAAGCGCCGGGATGTGATTGTGGAGTTTAACGGGGAGAAGGTGGGGACGGTGCAGGAGTTGCGTTTCAGTGTGGCCCGGGTGCCTCCGGGTCAGAAGGCGACGGTGAAGGTGGTGCGGGATGGGAAGGAGCGGACGGTGCAGGTGAAGTTGCGGGACCGAGACGAGGCGGTGGCGGGGGTGGGGCCGAGTCCGGCTCCGTCGAGGGAGAGCGAAGGGTCGACGAGTTTTGCCGGGATGGAGTGGGCGGATGTGACGCCGGCGTTGGCGCAGCAGTTTGGGTTGGGTCGAGGGGTGAAAGGGGCGGTGGTGGTGGCGGTCGAGACCGGGAGTCCGGCGGCGCAGGCGGAGATTCGTCCTGGGGATGTGATCACGGAGATTGGGGACCAGCCGGTGGATTCGGCGGCGGCGGCGTCGAGGATTGTGCGAGATTTGAAGACGGACCGGGTGCTGTTGTTTGTGATGCGGGGAGGGGTCGGTCGGTATGTTTTGTTGAAGGATTTGTAGGGGTTCGGGGAGGGCTCGACAAACGGGGCGGCGCGCGTAGCGTGCGCGGGATGGATGAGGGTCAAGAGTTGTTGCCGGATTTGCAGGCGGCCTTGGTGTGCGAGGATGTGCGGTTGGAGGCCAGTGGGTCAAACACGTTGGTGGGGGTGATTAATGTGATTGCGGCACCGTCGATTCCGTTCCGGATCATTAAGTTGTGTGTGTTTACCCGGTGGTCGAATGGTGAGGGACGTTTTGTGCAGAAGACGCGGATTTTGTTGCCGTCGACGGAGGAAGTGATTGCGCAATCGGATACGGGTTTTCAATTGGATACGCCGGGGCATCATGCGACGAATGTCGCATTTTTTGGGGGGTTGGAGTTTGGGGAGTGGGGCGATTACACACGCTCATCCAT
>JBDNCR010000097.1:0-6486 GCA_046719555.1 Verrucomicrobiia bacterium
AAATACCACCATTCGGTGCGGTAGTCGGGATGGGCACCATGATCGCGGGGGAAGGACCAGGTGTGGGGTTCGGTGGCCCGTTTCCAGCCGTCGGAGGTGGGCTCCGGTGTGGTGGCGAGGAGGAGGAGGGCGAGGAGAGCGGTCATGGTTGGGGGCAGGATAGCCCGGAAAGGTCGGGAATGCGAACGGGGGGCCTTTAGGAGGGCGGGGAGGCGGGCGGTTTCCACCAATCGGTTTTGGGGACGAGTTTGGGGTCGGGAGGATCGGCAACGTAGTGGGGGGAGGTGATGACGACGCCGGCTTCATTGAAGGCGTCAAGAAGGTTGGTGTGGAGGTTGGTGAGAATGGCGCCGCGCCGTTCGGGAGCCTGGACGAAGATGACCAATCGGTAGCGGATGTAGAAGTCGTCGAGGGCGGTTTGGTGGACGAAGGGAGGAGGGTCGGTGAGGACGTCGGGGGTGCGGGCGGCGGCTTGGAGGAGGAGGGCGTGGACCTGACGCCATGGGGTGTCGTAACCGATGGAGAGGTCGGTAAAGAGGGCGACGCCACCTTGTTGAGCGAGCCGGGAGAAGTTGGTGATGGACCCGGTGAGGATGGAAGAATTGGGGAGGCTAATTTCTTCGCGTCGGACGGTGCGGAGGCGGGTGGTGAAGACGCCGAGGTGGACGACGGTGCCTTCGGTGGAGCCGGCTTGGACGAATTCGCCGATGCGGAGGGAGCGGGAATAGAGGAGGAGGAGGCCGCTGGCGGCTTGGCCGACGAGGCTGGAGGCTCCGAGGGAGATCATGAGGCCAAGGAGAACGCCGAGGCCTTTGAAGGCTTCGGTGCCACTTCCAGGGAGGTAGGGATAGGACATGCCGACGGCGATGATCCAGATGATGAAGACGACGAGGCGTCGGGTGGGTGCGGCGACTTCGGCATCGATCCAGGGGTTACGGACGCTGCCGGCTTCGAGGCGACGGAAATAGAGGATGAGGGTTTGGCTGAGGAAGCGGGCGGCGAGGAAGATGATGGCGACGGCGAGGAGGCCGGGTAGGGCACCCAGGACGGCGTGGCCGAGGTCGGAGAGGGTTTCGTTGCGGATTTCGCGCATTTGGTTGCCGAACCAGCGGGTGGCGGGGAAGACGCGGAGGCAGAAGCCGACGGTGAGGTAGGTGGCAAGGATGGCGATGAGGGCGGCGGCGAGGGTGATGGCGGCACTGATGAATTCGAGAAGGTGACGGGTGGAGACGACGGGGAGGCCTTGTTTGCTGAGTTGTTCGATGCGTCGGGCCGCGGTCCGGGTGGAGCGGCGGATGAGGAAGCCGCGACTCCAGGCGAGGGCGCTGAGGAACAGGGTGAGGAGCAGGAGGGCCAGGGCGATTTGGAGCCAGCCGCGGAGGAGGTAACCGGGTTGTCCTTGTTGGCGATCGGCTTGGATGGCTTCGCGGAGGCGTTGGGCGGAGAGTTGGGCCGCTTCGTCGAGGTGGGTGTTGAGGTCGAGGTCGGCTTTGAGCAGGGTGAAGACCCAACGGCCGCCGACGGAGAAGCGGGCGCGGTGGTCGTCGGTTTCGACGTGGACGTCGAGTTCTTGGTGGTCGGCGAGGAGGCGGCGGAGGGTGTCTCGGGCGATGTCCCGACGGGCTTCGGGAGGGTGACCGGCCATGTCGGTGCGGAAGGTGGCGATTTCGATGCCGGCCCAGATGAGGGTGGCCGGGGGAGAGGAGGATTGGGTCTGGCTGAAGGCGGGATGGAGGAGGCTGAGCCCGAGGAAGGTGAGGGGAAGGATCAGGTTCATGTGAGGGTGGGTTCGGCTTGGGAGGCAGCTCGGAGGGCAACGCGACCGCTGCGGCCGGGAATTTCGCCTTGGAGGATTTCGGCTTCTGGGAGTTGGGGGCCGAGGGCGTGGCGGAGAGGAACGATCGAGATGCCTGCGCGGGTGAAGGCGTGGAGGAGGGCGTCGAACCAGGGGGCGTAGCGGAGGCCCTCGAGTTCGGCGTGGGCGGTGAAGACGTGAAAGCCGGGCTGAGAGGCGGTGGCGACGAGGTCGTGGAGGATGGAGTCGAGGGTGTGTTCCGGGAGTCCGAGGCGTTCGTCGAGGGTGGGAAGGTCGGTGGGGATTTGGGGGGTGTGGACGCGGGTGGGTCCGATGCGAGGGAGGAAGGGACCGAGACCACGGGTGTCGCTGGCGTAGTCGAGGCCGAGGGTGTCGAGGGCGGCGAGGCTGGGGCCGGAGGTTTGCCAACCGGGAGCGGCGGCGCAGCGGGCGGGTTGGCCGAAAACGGAATGGAAAGCGTCGGCGGCGCGGTCGAGGTGGAGGCGGATGGTTTCGGGGGGCATGGTGTGGACGTAGTCTTGCCAGGTGAAATGGTCGTAGCAGTGGATGCCGGTTTCGAACCCGAGTTCGGCGATGTGACGCATGAGGGGGGCGTGACGTCGGGCGATGTGGGGACCGGGCAGGAGGGTGCCGTAGAGGAGGGTGCGCAGGCCGTAGTTGCCGGTGACATTGGTGCGGGTCACTTTGGAGAGGAAGCCAGGTCGGAAGATGCGGCGGATGGCACGTCCGGTGTGGTCGGGGCCGAGGGAGAAGAAGAAGGTGGCGGGAGCCCGATGGCGGCGGCAGATGGAGGCCAAGGGGAGAACGCCGTCGCGGGTGCCGCGGTCGGTGTCGACGTCGATCTTGAGGGCCACTTGGGGCACGGGCCGACCTTCGGGGAATCCGATGAAGGGCACAAGTGCAGAATGGGCAGGGAGGCTAGGTGAGGGCTTAGCGGGCGGCCACAAGCCAGCCGGGGGAGATGTAGGTGAATTTTTGGGAGCCGTGATAGCCGAAGTGAGGGCGGTAGTGGTCGGCAGGGAGTTGGTCGCGGTCGATGGGGCGGGAGAAGTAGGTGGGGTCGAGGATGAGGTTCCGGTCGTGGAGGGTGATTTCGAGCCAGGCGTGGGTTTGGCGGGATTGGGGGGTTCGTTGTCCGATGATGAGGAGGGGGCGCCCGAGATGGTGTTGACGGATTTCGTCGAGGAGGAGGAGGGCTTTGCCTTTGCAATCGGCCCAGCCTTGGGCGCGGACTTGGTCGGGGGTGGGCCAGTTGGTTTGGAAGCGATAGGGAAGGCGGTGGATGGGACGCATGAGGTGGGCGAGGGCGGTGAGGTCGGGCTGGGAATCGGGGGAAGAGGGGAGGGTGAGGAGGTGGGAGATGGGGCGCATTTGGGCATCGTAAGCGGTGGCAGGGACGGGGATCCAGTGAGCCTGAGCGGGGAGGCTAAGGAGGGTGCTGAAGGCGAGGAGAAGAAGGGCTCGGTTCACCCTTGATTTGGGTGCGTTGGGAATGCCAAGGGTATGAGTGAGGGCAAAGCATTGAGGGCGAGAGATTTAAGGAAGAAAAGGCGGGGGGAATGGGGTGGGGAATGTCAGGTTAGTTCACAGAGGATGTAAGCATCTTTGACATTGATGCTTGTTCGGGAGGGGGGGTGGGGTAGGCTGAGGAGGGTATGGGAACGATGGGAGTGGTGGTGGTGATTGACGATGAGCCGGCGATGACGCGGACGTTGCGGGAGATTTTTTCGTTTCGGGGTTATCATGTGTTGCCGTTTGCGGATGCGAAGACGGCGTTGGTGGCGTTGAGGAATACGAAGGTGGATTTGGTGGTGACGGATGTGCATTTGCCAGGGATGAACGGGATTGATTTGTTGAAGGTGTTGCGGGAGGAGGGGAATCGGACGCCGATGATTTTGATTACGGGGCAGGCGACGGCGGATTTGGCGATTGAGGGGATTCAGGCGGGAGCGTTTGATTTTGTGGAGAAGCCGTTTCAGCCGGAGATGATTTTGGAGTTGGCGGCGAAGGCGATTCAGACGAATAAGTTGGCGTCGCAAACGGTGCGGTTAGGGGAGGTGTTTTTGGGGGCGAGTCGGAAGCCGTCGTTGGTGGGGAAGTCGGCGGCGATGTTGGAGGTGTGTAAGTTTGTGGGGCGGGTGGCGGCGACGCCGGTGAACGTGTTGATTCAGGGGGCGACGGGGACGGGGAAGGAGTTGGTGGCGCGAGCGATTTTTCAGCATAGCGATCGGAGGAACGCGCCGTTTCTGGCGGTGAATTGCATGGCGATTCCGGAGGATTTGTTGGAGAGCGAATTGTTTGGTCACGAGCGTGGGGCGTTCACGGGGGCGCAGATTCGTCGGATTGGCCGGTTTGAGCAGGCGTCGCGGGGGACGTTGTTTTTGGATGAGATTGGGGATTTGCAACCGGCGTTGCAGGTGAAGTTATTGCGGGTGTTGCAGGAGAAGGTGATTCAGCGGCTGGGAAGCAACGTGGATATTCCGGTGGAGACGCGGGTGATTGCGGCGACGCACCGGGATTTGGCCCAGGAGGTGGCGGCGGGTCGGTTTCGAGAGGATTTGTATTATCGGTTGACGGTGGCGGTGGTGACGTTGCCACCCTTGGCGGAACGGAAGGAAGATATTCCGGGGTTGGTGGAGCATTTTTTGCAGTTGCATGGACCGGATTTTGGGCAGCCGCGGCCGACGATCACGGCGGAGGCGGTGGAGTTGTTGGTGCGGCAGCCGTGGCCGGGGAATGTTCGGGAGTTGGAGAATGTGTTGCGGAAGGCGTTGATTGAGTCGGCAGGTCGTCCGTTGACGGCGGGTTTGGTGGCGGGATGTCTGTATGTGCATGTTCCGGCGTTGGGTGAGGAGGAGGGGATGAGGGGGTGGCTCCGGGCGCGGCTTGATGAGGCGGAGATGCGTGGGGAGAAGGAGTTGTATCGGAAGATTTTGTCGGAGTTGGATGCGGCGTTGTTGGGGGAGGTGATGCGGCGTTGTGGGAATAATAAGGTGAAGGCGGCGGAGTTGACGGGGTTATCGCGGCCGACGCTGTATCAGAAGCTGAGTCGGTTGGGTTCAGGGGAAGGGTAAGGGGTTGCGCGGACCGGGAGAGATGAGGATGATGAGGGGATGAGGAGGAATGAGTGAAGCGTGATCGGGATGGTGTGAAGGGGAAGCATGTGTTGATTTTTGGGTCGGACGAGTTTCGGGTGGCGGAGCGTGCGAGGGAGGTGTTGGAGGCGGTGGCACCGGAGGATCCGATGAATCTGGAGGAGGTGGATGGGCAGGTCTTTCTGGTGGACCAGGCGGTGGCGCAGGTGGAGAAGGTGCGGGAGGCGTTGTTGACGTTGCCGTTTTTTGGGGGGCGAAAGGTGGTTCATTTTAAGAATGTGACGTTTACGGGGGATTCGAGGGAGGGTCGGAGTGAGGCGGTGCAAGGGGCACTGGAACGGTTGCTGGAGACGTTGAGGCGGTGTCCGGTGGGGGAGGTGCAACTGGTGGTGAGCGCGTTGGCATGGGATCGGCGGCGGACGTTTGCCAAGCAGTTGGAGGCGATGGCGCATACAGAACGATTTGATTTGGTGGATTTGGGGAAAAGAGGAGGCGAGCAGGTTGTGGCGGCGGAGGTGGAGCGAGCGCTGGGTTCGATGGGGTTGACGGCGGAACCGGCGGCGGTGGGCCGGTTGGTGGCGTTGGTGGGGAACGAGACACGGACGTTGTATGCGGAGGTGGAGAAGCTGGCGGTGTATTTACATCCTTCAAA
The DNA here is from genome assembly GCA_046719555.1 of Verrucomicrobiia bacterium. Lineage (GTDB taxonomy): Bacteria > Verrucomicrobiota > Verrucomicrobiia > Methylacidiphilales > CALFVM01 > CALFVM01. The sequence continues at coordinate 5,564 of JBDNCR010000097.1, forward strand.
TCTGGTGACCGAGGAGGCCGTGCGGGAGATTGTGGCGTGGACGCGGGAGATGGTGGTGTGGGATTTGTGTGATGCCGCCGGGGAAGGGAGGACACGGGAAGCGCTCGGGTTGCTGCGTCAGTTGTTGGCGCAGGGGGAGAATGAGATGGGCCTGCTGGCGGCATTATCGAACCATTTTCGGTTGATGGCGTGTTGCCGAGTGTTGGCGGAGGCTGGGGAGTTGAAGGTGTCTGGAGGCGATCGCCCGAATGCAGTGATGACCGAAAAGGCTGTGGAGTTGCTGCCGAAGAACAAAAAAGGGGAGCCGCCGAGTCCATCGCGAGTGGCGAAGTTGGTGCAGCAGGGCAAGCGGCGGACGGGTGAGTCGGTTTTTGGGTCGTTGGAGACGTTGTATCGGAGTTATTGGTCGGTGTTGTCGGGAGGAGGTGACCGGGCGAGGGCGCTGGAGGCTGGGGTGGTTGAGTTATGCCGATTAGGCTGAAGGGTTTTGGGTGGGTGGATGCCGCAAGAGTCGGCCAGGACGCGGTCGAGGGTGGCGATGAGGGTTTCCGCAGTGTAGGGTTTTGGAATGAAGGCGGCGATTTGAGAATCGGTGGGGTGGGTAGAAGCGTGGCCGGAGGAGGCGACGATGAGGAGTTTGGGGTTGATGGTGTGGAGGGCAAGGATGGCGGCATGGCCGTCCATGACGGGCATGGCGATGTCCATGAGGACCAGGTCGATGTCGTCCCGGTGGCGGGTGTAGGTTTCGACTGCTTCGGAACCGTTGGAAGCGGTGAAAACGCGGTAGCCGTGGCGTTTTAGGGCGATTTGAGCGAGGTCGAGGATAGGCGATTCGTCATCGACGACGAGGATGCCTTCGTTGCGGAGGCGAGGGGGGGATTCGGCGACGGGAGTGACGGTGGCAGCAAGGTTGGAGGGGGCTG
>JBDNCR010000098.1:0-6477 GCA_046719555.1 Verrucomicrobiia bacterium
GATCTCCGCAACGATGCTCACTGGCGCACCCGCATTCGCGACGGGCTCCACCAGAACCAATTCTTCCTTGAGGCTCAGCCCATTGCAGAGATCGCCACCGGCCGCATCGCCTTCCACGAAGCCCTCCTCCGCCTCGCACAACCACCTTCCGAACCTGCCCCTCCTGACCTCTTCCTCCCAGCAGCTCGACGTTTCCAACTCATGACCGACATCGACCAGCGCGTCGTTCGCCTCACCCTCAGCTACCTTCGCCAGTCCGGTTCCAGCGACCTCTCCGTCAACCTCTCCGCTGAATCCCTGGCCGACCCCGCCTTCTCCAGCCTCCTCGAACAAACCTTCTATGCCGCCGGCGTCGAACCCCGCCGGGTCATCCTGGAAATCTCAGAGCAGGGAATCATCGAAAATTTCACCCGGGCTCAGGAAGCCATCAACTCCATCCGGGGCATGGGGTTCCGGGTTGCCCTGGACGACTTCGGTGCCGGGTTTTCCTCCCTCAAACACCTCCGCTTCCTCCCGCTTGACCTTTTGAAAATCGATGGCGCGTTCATTCGCGGTTTACCCTCCGACCCCAAAAACCAAATCCTCGTCAAAACCCTCGCGGACCTGGCGCGGCAACTCGCCATCCAGACCGTCGCGGAATATGTCGAAGATTCCGAGACCCTTGCACTTCTCCGCGAACTCGGTATCGACTATGCCCAAGGTTCCCACATCGCGATGCCTGGCCCTCTTGTTCCATGAACCCGAACGATCCCCTCGCCTCTGCCTCCGACTGCTTCGACCTCAATCAAATTGAGGAACTTCGCGCCCTTGGCGAACCCGGTGAACCCGACTTCTTTGCCGAACTGGCCCGTCTCTACCTCGACTCTGCCCCGCATCTGCTCGACCAGCTCGCTTCCGACCTTGATCGGGCCGATTCAGCTGCCGCTCGCACCCACGCCCATGCCCTCAAAGGCATGTCGGGCAATCTTGGCGCCTACCAAATTCAAGAACTCGCCCGGTCCCTTGAAGACAAAGCCAAACGCAACCTCGAACCTCTTCGACCTGAAGACCTCGAAGCTTTAACCCAGGCTCATCACCGGGTCGCTCAGGTCCTCCGATCCTTCCTCGCCGACCTCTCCGGACCTCAGCCCGAACCTCCACCCCCCGCGACCAAATCGTAGCCGAGCAATCCGCTGCCCACCGAAACCACCGTCCCGCCCAACGCAGAATATTCCGATGGCTGACAGGTCACCACAATGAGCTGCAAACCCCGCTTCGTCGCCCGATGCAGCATCAACAGCAACCCTTTCATCCGCTCAGGATCCGCATTGACCAAGGCATCATCCAGCGCCAACGGAAGACATCCATCATGGCTCTCGGCCAAAATCTCCGCCACCGCCAAACGAAACGCCACCGCCACCTGCTCCCGCGCTCCGGCACTTAACTGCTCAAACCCGAATCGGCCCTGCTGCTGTTCGGTCCGGTTCAAAAACAAATCACTGAAACGTCCCTCCCGATAACTTGCCTCCACCCTTGCCGACGGCCCAAAAATCGGTGCCAGATAACCAGCCACCCGGCTCAACAGCGGCTCAGTAAACTGCTGCTCCAACGCCCGCTCCGCCTCATCAAAAAGCACCAGCAACCGCTGCAACGTGGCCACCCGAGCCCTTTCCGCATGCTCCGCCCTCTGCACCCGATCCAGTCGCTCCTTGATCCCCTCCAGCTCCGTCACCGGATCCCGGGCCCCATCCCGTTCCAGCAACGCCTGGGCCTCCGCCTGCTTGAGCCGCGCCGCCTCCACCTGGTGCCGCAAACGGGTCACCGCATTCTCCCGCATCTCCATCTCCTCCTCAATCATCCCCGCACCCAACGTCTGCAAATGGAGTTTCCCTCGCTCCGCCCGAGCCATCAACTCCTTCCACTTCCCCTCCACCTCCGCCCGCCTCACCCCAAGCACCGCCGTCGACGATCCTGTCTCCACCAGCGTCGCCAAGCGCGTTTCGGCATCCCGCAACGTCTCCTGAGCCAACCGCAACGCCCCCGCCGCCGCCTCCAACCGTTTCACCGCCTGACCTCGACGGACCACCGCCGCATCTCGCTCCCCCTTCAACCTCCTCACCCGCTCATCCGCCTCCTCCACCGCTTGATCATCGGACCGTCCCTCGCCTACCCGAGCCGCACTAACCCGGATCAAATCAAGCCGCGCCGACGCCGTTGCCACCGACTGCACCGCGGCTGCCCGCTCCGCCTCCACCTCATCGGCACCTGCCTCTTTCAGCCTCGCTTCCTCCGCCAGCACCTCCTTCTCGAGCACCTGACGTCGCACCAAAGTCTCCCGAGCCGCCTCAACCGAGATCACCCCCGCCTCCGCCAGGGCCTCTTCCAACGACCTCTCGGCATCTTTCTGCTCCTCAAGAGCTTCCTCGAGCGTCGCTCCCCCGCCGGGCGTCACCCGGAGATGCAACAGACTCGGGACCTCAATTTCAAACGGCCCCGAAAACCGGAACTCCTGACCAGCCGCCACCGCTTGTCCCCCGACTCTCAAATCGCCCCCTGCCTCGATCACCCGCACGGCTGCGGCCACCGCTTCCACCGCCACCTTGGCCCGCACCAGCCGGTCCCGCCTCCCCTCCAACGTTCCCATGAGCTGCGGCGTCACCGGAGGGAGCAAGCCGATCTGATCCCGCAGGGCCTTCACCCTCTCGGCAGCCTTTTGCAAATCCGCGATCCGTCGCTCAACCCTCTCCACATCCTCCCGCGCCCGCGTCGCCGCGGTCTCGGCCAGAACCAAATCCCGCCGCACTCGAACAGCCTCCGCTTCCGCTCGCGCATCCGCCACAGCCCGCTCCAAATCCTCCACCTGCTGTTCCACCGTCTCCAGCCCTCCCCGCGTTGCCGCCTCCTCCTTCAAACGCTCTTCCCGCTCCTGGCGAAGCCTGGGGATCAAACTTTCCGCCTCCTGCAAATCCGCCGCCTGTTTCTCCAACCGTTTCCTTTCCTCCTCCACCACCCCCATCTCCAAACGAACCGCCTCCAACTCCGCCTGCAACCGTTGGACCTCCTCCCGCCGTTTTCGCGTCGCCTCCCGCGCCCTTTCCGCCTCGACCAACTCTGGAACCGTCGTCGCCAAGGCCTTCTCGGCCTCCCCTCTCAAAGCCATCGCCCGCTCCAACTGGCTCACCTCCGCAACCAGCCGCATCTTTTCCTCTTCCAACTGAGCCACCTCCGCCCGCAGCCTGGCCCACAGCGTCCCCGCTTTCGGCTCGTTCTTGTTGCCCCGAACCAACGAATCCACCTCCGCTTTCAGCCCCTCGTGCACCCGACGATCCAGGCTCGACTGCAACGCTCCCGCTCCGCCCCTGACCCGCAAACGGTCCACCAACGCTCCCTGCACCTCTGCCAAATCTCTCATGGGATCCGTGCCACTCCGCCCCTGCCACACCCACAAGTGAGCCCAACGCCTCTCCAAAGCCCCTAAGGCCCCGCCTCCCCCGATCGTTTCCCCTGCCCCCAACAACCGGGCCATCCGATCCTCCGCCTCCCCATCCTGCAACCAACCTCCCTCCGGCAGCCTCAACTTCGCCGCTCCCCGCCCCCCCGCAAACACCTTATGCAAAGTGAATCGCCCCTGCCCCGTTTCAAACTCCAACTCCACCTCCGGCACATCTCCTTGGGCCGAACGCATCGACTCCACCACCTGCCCTGTCGTTTTCGACCGCAAAAACAGGCCCCGGTGCGCCGCCTCAATCAGCGTGGATTTACCCGACTCATTCGGACCCGACAGAAGAATCGGATTCCCGCTAAACTCAACCACCGCATCGGAGATGCACCGATAGTTCTTCACCCTTAACTTCAACAACCTCATACCCCACCCTCCTTCCGCACCCTCTCATAAAGCGCCAGCAGCGCCCCCTTGACCTCCGATTCACTTAAGTCCACCGCTTCCACCTTCGACCCTGCCTGGTCCTGGCCCTCACCCGTGCTCTCCAGCATCGCCTTAAGCCGACCCGCCACCTGAGCAATCATCGGATCGGACGGACGCAAGGCCAACGCCGCCAAGTCCGCCGCCCTCGGGGCCACCGCAACCCGGTTGGCCACCCTCAAATCCAGAGCCCGCGCCTCAAACCTTTCCAAAAGCTCCCGCAACCTCTCCATTGCCTCAAGCCCGAGCGATCCCTCCAGCTCCAACTCAACCACATGTCGGCGAACCTCCCTTCCAAACAACGTCTCCAACTCACGTTCCAGAACATCCAACCCCACCTGCACATCCAACCTTCGCCTCAACCGTGCCCAGACCACCCGGCCTGTCTCCACCACCTCCACCTCTGGCAACCGTCCCCGTTCCGCCAGCCGCACCCGCAACACCACGCCCGACTTGTAATCCTCTCCTTTCGGAAACCGATCGGGCTCCGGACTGCCTGAATACCACGCCCTCGGCGTCACCTCCTTGACCCCATGCCAATCCCCCAACGCCACGTAATCCACCTCACCCTCCGGCAACCAGCTCAAATCCAAAAAATTCGCCCGAGCCCTCTCCTCCCCATCGCTCTCAAAACTCTGCGTTGAACCATGCGCCAACACCACACGCGGCTTCTCCGTCGACAGCCCAGCCCACACCTCGGGTGCCGCCAGCCAATCCAACGGATTGCTCGTCATCTGCCGCCGACGTAACGGACACGGCAGCAACACCATCCTCTCCACCTCCACCGGTTTCTCCTCCAACAAAACCATCAGATTCGGGGCCAAAGCTTGCCGCTCCTCCTCAAAATATTTGGCCGACCACACCGTCCCCGGCCCGGCATGATCATGATTCCCGGGTATCGCATAGACCGGACAATCCATCGCCCCAATCCGTTCCAAAGCCGCACACACCACCGCTCGAGTGGCCAACGGCGAATCAAACAAATCTCCGCACACCACCACCCCATCAGCCTCCGCATCCCGGGCCACCGCACCCACCGCCGAAAGTGCCTCCAAACGCGCCCCTTGGAGAACGGCTCTCTTCGCTCCATCTTCCATCTGGCCAAACGGTTTACCCAGCTGCCAATCCGACGTGTGAATCAAGGTGACCATCATTCACCCCTTAAATGGGACTCTTGGGCACTCGTGCCGGTGACCCTCATCGACAACCAACACCTCATCCGAAGCCGTCCAACTCCGGGAAAAAACAAATCCCCACTTGTGCCCGTTCGACGGGGATGGGATATTCCGCCCCAACCTACCCAATTCCTATGGATTACGATCTGGTCGTTCTTGGAGGGGGCCCGGCCGGCTATGTCGGTGCGATTCGCGCCTCCCAACTCGGAAAAAAAGTGCTCGTCATTGATAAAGAGCGCGCCGGCGGCACCTGCCTCAACTGGGGCTGTATCCCCACCAAAGCCCTCCTGCGCAGCGCCGAAACCTATCACACCCTCCAACGGGCCGAAGAATTTGGCCTCAGCACCTCCTCGGTCTCCTATGACTTTGCCAAGGTCATTTCCCGCAGCCGCGAAGTCGCCAACAAAATGGCCAAGGGCATTGAATTCCTCTTCAAAAACAAAAAAGTCGATTACATCGTCGGTCGCGCCGTCATCAACAAAGACAAATCGATCGAGATCACCCGCGAAAATGGCACCACCGAAAAGATCAAAACGGGCAAAATCCTCCTGGCGACCGGAGCGCTGCCTCGTCCCCTTCCCGGCGTGCCGATCGACGGCACCCGCGTCGTCACCAGCCGCGAGGCCCTCTCCCTCTCCCAACAACCCGCCTCGGTCATCATTCTCGGCGCGGGTGCCATCGGCGTCGAATTCGCCTACTTTTACAACGCCTTCGGCACCAAAGTTACTCTGATCGAAATGATGCCGCGCATCCTGCCGATCGAGGACCATGAAGTCTCCGACACCATTGCCCGCGCCTTCACCAAATCGGGCATCGACATCCTCACCGAAACCAAAGCCGACCGGGTTGACGTCGGTGCCGATACCGTCAAAGTCACCGTCTCCGGCAAACATGCCCGCACCCTCGAAGCCGCCACCCTGCTCATCGCCGTTGGCGTTCAAGCCAACCTCGAAGGCGTCCTTGCCGATGGGCTGACCCTCGAACTCGACCGCGGCTACGTCAAAACCTCTGCCAACTACGAAACCTCCGTCCCTGGCATCTACGCTGCCGGGGACATCATCGGCCCCCCGTGGCTCGCCCACGTCGCTTCTCACGAAGCCATCGAAGCGGTCGAAGGCATGTTCATCAAAGGAAAAAAACCAAAAAAAGTCACGGTCTTCCCCGGATGCACCTACTGCCAGCCCCAGGTCGCCTCCGTCGGACTCACCGAAGCCAAAGCCAAAGAAAAAGGGCTCAAATTCAAAATCGGAAAATTCCCCTACCGCGCCTCCGGGCGGGCCGTCGCTGCTGGTGAACCGGAAGGCTTTGTCAAAATCCTCACCGGCGAACCGCACGGTGAAATCCTTGGAGCCCATATCGTGGGCGCCGAAGCCACCGAACTCATCTCCGAAAATACATCTT
>JBDNCR010000099.1:0-6463 GCA_046719555.1 Verrucomicrobiia bacterium
TCTTCTTGAACCTCTTCCTCCGTATCCAACCACCCCCCAACCCCACCCTCTCTTCATCATTGACTCCGCCTCCACCACCCTCGCCGCCCACTTAATGCCCTTACCCAACATCCTCTGGATCTGCACCGATAGCCAACGCTGGGACACCCTTGGCTGCACCGGAAACAGCTTCGTCCACACCCCCAACCTCAATCGGCTCGCCCAATCCGGCATCCTCTTCGACCACGCCTTCGCCACCAGCCCCCTCAGCATGCCCAGCCGGGGCAACTTCCTCACCGGACGATACCCCTCCACCACCCGCCTGCGGCAAAACGGTCAGGAAGGCATCCCCGACCTCCGCCCCGTCACCCGCACCTTCGCTCGGGCCGGTTACCACTGCGGCCTGATCGGCAAACTTCACCTCGCCAACTGCGATCGACGCCTGGCCCTTGGCCCGGAATGGTGGAAACAACCCCAAGACACCTGGGCCGTCCCTGTCGAACGACGCGGCGATGATGGCTATGCGACCTTCCTCTGGGATCATGTCCCCTCCGGCACCAACCCCAACAGCGCCTACACCCAATGGCTCATCGCCCATGGCGTCAACCCCATCGACCAGCCCCAGCCTCACCCCGACTGTCCCCACGTCCACCTCGGTCGGCCCAAAGAACTTCACCCCACCACCTGGTGCGCCAGCGAAGCCGCCCGCTTCATCCGCGAACGATCCCAAGATCGGAGCCCCTGGCTCCTCTCCGTCAACATCTACGATCCCCATCCCAGCTTCAACCCCCCAGAATCCTCGCTCCATCGCTACCTCGACCACCTCGACGACATCCCCTTGCCCACCTTCCAACCCTCCCAACTCGACACCGCACCCGACCACCATCGCCGAGCCTACCACGGCGACCCTTCCCACTCCACCCGCGACTGGCACCCCCGCGACCTCCGCTTGGTCCGCGCCGCCTATTGGGCCATGTGCGACCTCATCGATGAACAAATCGGCCGCATCCTCTTCGCCCTCGACGCCGCCGGCCAGCGCGATCGCACCCTCGTCATCTTCTCCAGTGACCACGGCCAACTCCTCGGCGACCACGGCATCCTCGGCAAAGGTCCCTTCCTCTTCGATCCCTGCCTCCGGGTCCCCCTCATCCTCTCCTGGCCCGGTCGGATCCGTTCCGGAATTCGCGCCACCGGCCTGGTCGAACTCACCGACCTCGCCCCCACCCTCCTCCACGCCTCTGGCCTTCCTCCCGACCCCTCCATGCAAGGTCGCAGCCTCTGGCCCATCCTCTCCGGTCAGGCCCCCGCCGATCAAATCCGTGACGACGTCTACGCCGAATACGCCAACGCCGACGTCGATCAGCCCCCCCAATGGCTCAACATGATTCGCACCCCCACCCACAAACTCATCGCCGTCCACGCCTCACTCGAAGGCGAACTCTACGACCTCAAACACGACCCCGCCGAAACCCGCAACCTCTGGGACGACCCCACCCACCTCCCCCTCAAAATCAACCTCCTCCAGCGGCTCACCGCCCGGATGGCCTTCACCGCCGATCCCCTACCGCGACGCCTCGGCATCTTCTAAACGCTCACGCCCCCGCTGGCGCCCCTTGCAGACCGGGCAACAGACCGTCATCCCCAGGCTTTTTCTTCGGCTCGGGCGTCTCGGACAGCTTCTCATCCGGCAGCGGCGTTTGCGGAGCGCCGATGTTCTTTGGCGGCGGGTTGCTCATCTTTCCTGTCCGCACAATCTCCTCCACCTGACGCCCATCCAACGTCTCATACTCCATCAAGGCTTCGGCAATCGCTTGCACCCGATCCCGATGGCTAAGAATCAGCTCCCGCGCCCGCTGATGCGCCTGGTTCACCAAGCCCCGCACCTCACTATCAATCTCCTCCGCCGTCGCCTCGCTGTAACTCCGGGACTTGGCCAGGTCCCGCCCTAAAAAGACATAATCGTCCTCATCCCCGTAATTCACCATCCCCAACTTCTCGCTCATGCCCCACTCACAGACCATCTTCCGCGCAATCGTCGTCGCCTGACGGATATCCATCGCCGCCCCGCTACACACATCCCCCAAAAACACCTCCTCCGCCACACGCCCCCCCATGATCATGCACATCATGTCGAGCATCTTCTTCTTGTAATAACTAAACACATCCTTCTCCGGCAACGACATCGTCACCCCCAAAGCCGGTCCACGCGGAATGATCGTCACCTTGTGCAGCGGATCGGTGTTCTCCAGCAACACACTCAAAATTGCGTGCCCCGCCTCATGAAATGCCGTGTTCCTTTTCTCCTCCTCACTCATCGCCATGCTTCGGCGTTCCCGCCCCCATCGCACCTTGTCTCGCGCCTCCTCCAAATCCGCCATCTCAATCGCCTCGGCATTTCGCCTCGCCGCCAGTAACGCCGCCTCATTGATCAAATTCGCCAGCTCCGCACCCGAGAAACCAGGCGTTCCCCGCGCAATCTCATTCCACACCACCGAGGGCGACGCCTTCACATTCCTGGCATGCACCCGGAGAATCTCCTCCCGCCCCTTCACATCGGGCAAATTCACCCGCACCTCCCGGTCAAACCGGCCAGGCCGCAACAACGCCGGATCCAACACATCTTTCCGGTTGGTTGCCGCAATGATGATCACCCCCTCGGTGCTGTCGATCCCGTCCATCTCCACCAACATCGCGTTCAGCGTTTGCTCGCGCTCGTCGTGTCCCCCTCCCAGCCCATGACCGCGGCTCCGCCCCACCGCATCAATCTCATCAATAAAAATCAAACACGGCGCCGTCTTCCGACCCTGCTCAAACATATCCCGCACCCGGCTCGCCCCCACCCCAACAAACATCTCCACAAAATCCGACCCGCTGATTCCATAAAACGGAACGTCGGCCTCCCCCGCAATCGCCTTGGCAATCAACGTCTTCCCGGTTCCCGGCGGCCCCACCATCAACACCCCCTTGGGAATCCTTCCCCCCAACCGCTGAAACTTCTTCGGATCCCGCAGAAACTCCACAATCTCCTGCACCTCCTCCCGCGCCTCGTCCACCCCGGCCACATCCTTAAACGTGATCTTGTTCTTATCCTTGCTCAACACCTTCGCCTTACTCTTTCCAAAGGTGAAGGCATTCTTACCCGCGGACCGCAACTGCTGCCGAAAAAAGAAATACATCAACACAATAAACAAAATGAACGGCAGCATATGCAGCAGCCCCGTCCAAAAGGTGTTGTCGATAATCTTCTGCGGAATGAAGGCAAAACCATGCTCCGCCAAAACCGAATCCAGATTCTTCTGAAACTCCAAATTGACCGGCACCTGAAAACGCAATAACCCGTCCGCCGGAAGCTTCTCCCCAGCCCCGGCACCCTGCGGACCCCCCTCCGGCGCAAACTTCCCCACCAAAACATTGGTCCCCCGCGCGGGCTCACTATTCAACGTCACCTCCTTGACCCGGCCCGACTCCAACAACTTAATAAACTCCGGCACCGTCATCTCCCGGGTCTGCGCCGCCGTCTGCGATTCCCTCGCCCAGAAAAATGTCAGCAACATCGCCAACAGCACCCCAAACAAAATTAAGCCCCGCCAGTTACCCGACCCGCCATTCGGATCCTCCCGTCGCTTACGGGGCGGAGCTTTCGGCAGTTTAGGCGGCTTGGGAGAAGACGTTTCAGACATGTTTTCAAAGGCTATCATGGCCCCCTCACCTTGGCAACCGCCCCGGCACCCCCCGGAAAATCGCCCCCGGCCCGAATCCCATCGCAACCGACCCCATTTGCTGGCTAGCGTCCCTCCATGATTTCCGACCATGATCTTCTCCCTATGCTCGATGCTCAAAACCCTGCCCCCTGGCGTCGCCAACTCGGCCACTGGATCGAATCCCCCCGCGTCCAAACCTTCATCGTCGCCATCATCCTCTGCAACGCGGTCATCCTCGGCCTCGAAACCGACGCCGGAATCATGGCCGCCTACGGTCCCCTCCTCAAAACCCTCGATAAACTCTGCCTCGCCATCTTCGTCATCGAACTCGTCCTCAAACTCATCGTCTTCCGCTGGCTCTTCTGGCGCAACGGCTGGAACGTCTTTGACTTCCTCGTCGTCGCCATCGCCCTCGTTCCCGCCGCTGGCCCCTGGGCCGTCCTCCGTTCCCTCCGCGTGCTCCGGGTCCTCCGACTCCTCACCGTCGTTCCCCAGCTCCGCAAAGTCGTTGCCGCCTTCCTCCACTCCATTCCCGGCCTCTCCGGCGTCGTCGCCGTCATGGCCATCTTCTTCTTCACCGCCTCCGTCCTCGCCACCAACCTCTTCGGCTCCGCCTTTCCCGCCTGGTTTGGTTCCGTCGGCAAAAGCCTCTACTCCCTCTTCCAAATCATGACCCTCGAATCTTGGTCCATGGGCATCGTCCGCCCCGTCATGGAAATTTACCCGTGGGCTTGGGCCTTCTTCGTCCCCTTCATCATGATCGCCACCTTCACCATCCTCAACCTCTTCATCGGCATCATCGTCTCCACCATGCAAGAACTTAACACCCTCCCCGACCTCTCCGGTCCCGACGCCGACCTTCAGGCCGCCCTCGACCGGATCGAAAAAGAACTCACCGACCTCCGCCGCCTCCTCAAACAACCACGGCCCTAACCTTACCCCTACTTCGTTCCCAACCAACCCGGCACCTTCCAACCAGGAAACAATCCCGGGCGTTGATGCCGATGCCGCTCATCCACCGCCATCGTCTCCTCCGTCCAACGCGCCAGCCGCACAAACGGCAGCCCCAACAACAAATACAACCCCGCCACCAACACCCCAATCCCCAAATAATCAAAATACGTCGTCGCCAACTGACTATAAATCTTCGTCAGCTCCACCATCGTAATCACCGACACCAATGACGAATCCTTCAACAGCGAAATAAAATCATTCGTAATCGGTGGAATCACCACCCGGAACGCCTGCGGAATCACCACATGCCGCAACGCCTGCCGTCGCGTCATGCCCAAGGCCAAAGCCGCCTCCATCTGCCCCCGGGGCACCGCTGCCAAGCCCGCCCGGTAATTCTCCGCCTCATACGCCGCATAATTCATCCCCAACCCCAACACCGCCGCCACAAATGGCGACAACTGCACCCCAAGATTCGGCAACCCGTAAAAAATAAAATAAAGCTGAATCAGCAGCGGCGTCCCTCGAACCACCTCAATATACGCCGTCGCCAACCACTGCACCGGCACCGGCCCGAAAACCCGCGCCAAACCTAGCCCCACCCCGAGCGCCACCGCCAACGCCATCGCCGTCACCGAAAGATAAAGCGTCGTCCACGCCCCTTTGAGCAGCAACGGCATAATCCGGACATACAACATCACCCGATCCTTCCAGCTCACCTCGGCCTGTTGTTCCTGCTTCCACCGCTCAAACATCACCGGAGCCGATTGCGGCTCCTCAGGCCCGCCGAGCCGCTCTGCCATCAGATCATTCCACAATCCCCAACGCTCCAGAATCGTTCGCAACTCCCCGCTTGCCATCACCTCCTCCAGCGCCCGGTTGATTTGCACCAGCAACTCCCGGTTCTCCTTCCGCATCGCGATCCCATATTCCAACTCCCCCACCAACTCCCCCACAAACTTCAAATGCGGATTGATCTTCCCATAATAAACCGCCACCGGCTGATCCACCAACGCCGCATCCAACCGCCCAATCGCCACATCATGAAACGCATTCACCTCATCGTCATAACTCACCACATCCACCCCCGGCATCGCCCGCGCCATCCGCCAGGCCAACGAAGCTTTGAGCGTCCCCACCTTCCGCCCCTTGCAGTCCGATAACGACTCAATCCCATCCTCACCCGCCCGCACCACCAACTGCGCTCCCGTCACATAGTAGGGAATCGAAAAAGCCACCACCTCCTCATGCTCCGGGGTGATCTCCTGTCCTCCCAACGCCACCTCGTAATCGTTCCGGCTCAATCCAGGAATCAATCCACTCCACTCATTCTGCACAAACACCGCACGACGACCCATCGCCTTCCCTATCGCCTCCATCAAATCCACTTCGAATCCAATCACCCGAGTCGGATCCCCCGGATCCATAAACTGATACGGCGCGCCCCCTTGCGCGTCTCCGCCCCACCGCAACTCCGGTGCCGCCCCAGCCAGACTCACCCCACAGCCCAGCCCCAACAAAAAACCCAACACCCCTCTCACAAAAACTTCCTCAAAAATCGCCGCGTCCGCTCATCCTTCGGCTCAGTGAACATCGCATCCTCATCCGACTCCTCCACAATCTCCCCATCCTCCATGTAAATAATCGTGTCCGACGCATCCCGCGCAAACCGAATCTCGTGCGTCACCACAATCTGCGTCATCCCTTCCCGATCCAACTCCTTCATCACCGCCAACACCTCATCCACCAGCTCCGGATCCAAGGCCGACGTCGGCTCATCATACAACATCACCTTCGGCGACATCGCCAAAGCCCGCGCAATCGCCGCCCGC